>NZ_CP053097.1:300000-600000 GCF_013008815.1 Mycoplasma miroungirhinis
CTTGTTTTTTGTTATTAATTTGAGATTCAAAGTTTTTTAAAACTTCCACTGAATTTCAAATTTCTCTTGTTTTTGCTTCAGGATTATTTCTTATTTTATTTTGTTCATTTAATAAATCAATAATTTCTTGTTTAATTGATTGATATTTAGGTTCATTTAATTCATTTTCACGTTGTTCTAAAATAGTTTTAATATTATCATATGCTTTTTGAGCTTCTTCTTTTTTAAGATTTAATTTGTCAAGAATATTATTTGCTGATTCATAAATTTTACTAAAGGTTTTTAAATTAATATCTTTTGATTCATTAGCTAAAACATCTGATATTTCTTTTTTAATATCTGGGTATTTATTATCATTAAAATCTTTAATAAAATCATTTGCTAATTCTGTAACTTCTTTAAAAGTATCTAAAGCATTTTCTCTTATTGCATCATTGATATATTTTTGAGTTTCAGCAGCTTTGATGTAATTTGAAATGTTTTCTATATTATCATAAACAACATCAAAATCGTTACTATTTTTAGCTAGATTATATTTTTCGTCTGAAGATTTAATTAAATCTTGTTGAACAACCATATCATCTGGTGTTACTAACACTTCATTTGCATATTTTTTAGCTTTTTGATAAATTTTTTCAAGTTCTAATTTTGAAATTTCAAGTGCTTTTTGTTTTGCAATTTCTAATTCGGTAATTAATTTTTCTTTTGCTTCTAAAATATCTCCAACACTTGAAGTTTCAGGGTTAATATTTTTAATAATTTCATCACGGTTAATTTCTTCATTTGATTTTAAATTATCATAAAAATCATGTGAAGATAATGTTTGATTAATAAAGTCATTTAATTTCTTTAAAGCAGATTCAAAATCAACAAAAACCATTGCTTTAATATCATTATCTTGCAAGGCTTTTGCCTTTTTAATTTTTTCTAAATTGTCTTCAAGAATTTTGATTTGATTAATAATATTTGTTGCACTTTTATCACTATAAACACTATTTTTTGCATCATTACTTGAGTTTTGAAGTTCAGCTTTTAATAAATTATATTCATCAAATTTTAAGTCTTTATCAATGTAATCTTTTATTTCTTTTTGTAATGAAATGTATTTTTCAAATAGTTTATTTTTTTTATCATCAATTATTGCTTTAAATTTTTCTAATGCGAATTTAAGATTTTCTATTTTAATTGTAACTTTTTTAAATGTATCATTAAAAAGATTTAAAACTGGATTATCATTTAAAATATTTTGCACAATTTTAGTTAAAAATGGATCATTTTTTAATTCGTCTTTTTTAAAATTATCTAAATTAATTCACAGTCTTTCTTGTTCTTTAATTAAATTATTTAATCTAACTTCTTCAACAATGAAAGCAGTGGTCGTTGCAGCTAAGACACCAGTTGATGTAGCTAATATACCACTTATTTTCTTTAGTTTTTTTTGATTTGGTTTCATATTTCTCCAAACTATTATTTAAAAATATTTTCTAAATAAATTTTTTAATTTTTATTATATATAATAAAATTATAATTCAAAAAAAAAAAAAAAAAAGAACGATTTTGTTTAAATGCAACAAATTTTGTAACTATTAAATTTACAAAAAATTAATAAAAAAGTGAAAATAGCAGTATTTTTTGAGTAAATATCTGCATTTTTTTACTTTTTTAATGAAAAAAAAATTTTTGAAATTTTAGTATTTTTAATTATTAGTTTAGGTTTTTAAACATCAAATATTTTATTTTTTTAGCTACAATTTTTATTCAATTTCTTTTAGAAAAGATAATAAAAAAACCATTTTAAAAAATGGTTAAAGAGATAAATATATAATTATTTTATCTTATAAATGAAATAAAATTAAAGTTATAAAATTATTATTTATTATTTTTTTATGATAATAAATTCTTTTTTTCCTTTTCTTAAAATTGCATATTTATTATCAAAATGATTAAATGAAATAGTTAAATTTTCATCAGTTATTTTTTGTGAATCTAATGCTAAAGCACCATTATTTAAAAATTCTCTGAATTCTCTTTTACTATTTAAAATTTTATTTTCAACAATAAAATCAATGAAATTTTGATTATTATAAGTATAAGTTTTTAAAAAACCTTCGAGCATTTTTATATCATTTAAAGTTAAGTCTAAAATATTATTTTTAAATAATTTATCAGAAATAATTTGACATTGCTTTGCAACTTCTATACCATGAATAATAGAAACTGTTTCATAAGCTAATATTTTTTGTGCTTCTCTTAATTTAGGATTTTCAAGATGTTTTTTATATATATCATTTATTTTAAGAGGTTCTAAAAAAGTTAATCAATTTAGTAATTTTTCTACATCACTATCACTTTGATTTAATAAATATTGATAAATACTATAAGGACTAGTTAAGTTTTTATCTAATCATAGATTACCACCACCAGAACTTTTTCCAATTTTATTACCATTAGAATCTGTTAAAAGATTACTAGTAATAGCTACAGCTAAATGATTTTCTCCATGAAAATTTTTAATCAATTCTAAACCTGTAGTAATATTTCCTCACTGGTCACTTCCACCCATTTGCACACAAACATTTTGATTTTCATATAAATATTTAAAATCTCATCCTTGAATTAATTGATATGAAAATTCAGTAAAAGTCATACCATTTGCTAATCGTTGCTTAACTGAATCTTTTGCTAACATATAGTTTATGTTGATTTTAGTTCCGACTAATTTTAAAAAATCAGCTAAATGCATATTTTTATAAAAATCTAAATTATCAATAACTTCTAATCCAAAACTTTTTAATTGTGCAATAATATGATTTTTATTATCTAAAAGTGTATCTGAATCTAAAAATTTTCTTTCACTATCTCGAAAACTAGGATCTCCAATCATTCCAGTAATACCACCAACTAATGCAATTGCACGATAACCTTGTTTTTGAAATCTCATTAAGTTAATAATATGAATAAAATTACCTAAATGTAAGCTTTTAGCAGTTGGATCAAAACCAGCATAAATTGCGTGATTTGTAGTAATTTTGTTTAATTTTTCAATGTTTGAAATGTCTTTGAGTATTTTTCTATTTATTAAATCATCAATAACTTTTTTCATAAAACTCCTTTAATAGTATAATAATTTTATATTAATTTTTTTATTTTATTGCACAATAAAAATAAAAAAATATTAACTCAAGGTTAATATTAAATTAGTAAATAAATATAATTATATTAGTTTGAAGATGCTTGTTTTTGTGCTCTTCTTAAATCACGAGCTTGTTCTTTTGCTAATTTTTTTGCTCTTTTTTCAGCACGAACTTTGTTTCTTAATCTAATTTCTTTTCTCATATAAAACCTCCTGAAATATTATAAATTATAATGTAAGAAAAATTATTTTACTTTTTTAAGAGCAGAATTTATGAGTTCATCTACATCTAATCATTCTGCTTTTTTAATTGTTTCTTCACTGTTTAGTGTAACATTTTCTTCAAAAAGAACTGTCTGATCATCATATTGTAATGGTTCTTCAGGTATTGTTAATTGCTCACTATCGAAATTATTATATAAAAATTCTTGAGAATTTTCATATATATTTTTATTATTTATAAATCTACCTAATTTATTGATGTTTATTTTTGGATTACTAAAATTTTCTTGAACGTTTGAAATTGCAATATTATTTGTATTATAAATATTAATTTTATTATCATTATCTAAATAATAAAATTCTAAGTTTTTTTGGAATTTATACACATCTAACACTGAAAATGGAGTATTTTTTAAAGGTCAATATAAAACTTTTGCAACATTTTGTCTTTTAACTTCTTTGATGTTTTTTGCTGCTATTTTTTTAAATTGGCCTCGATCATTTGCGATTATTAATTCATCTTCATCATTAAGTAATTCAATTTTATTAATTGAATTTTCAAATAATTTAATTGCAGTAATTCCACTTGCTTTTAAAGAATAAATAGGAATTTGTGTTTCATCAAAGAAATGATATAAACCATCATTTAAAACAAAAATAACTTTTTTATCATGTTGAGATATTTTAATAGCAATAATTTCATCATTTAATTTTATTTTCATGCAATTAAATTTGCGATTACTGGTTTGAATAAAATCTAATAATCTAATTTTTTTAGCTAAACCATATTTAGATACTATTAAAAATAGTATATTTAATGATAAGTTTTCTAAGTTAAAGACTTGAATAATTTTTTCATTATCAAATAATTTTACATAATCACTAATATGATTTCCTAAATCTTTTCATGTTGAATCTTTTAATGAAAATGCATCTAAAATAAAATAATTACCTTGTGAAGTAAAAAATAGTAATTTAGAATGAGAATTAATGTTTGAAACGTATTGTAAAATATCGTTTTCTTTAATACCAAAAGTACTTAATTCATTTGCTAAATATATTTTTTGAGAGATTTTTTTAATATAACCATCTACTGTGACATAACATCAAAAATCTTCACTCTTAACTAAATCTTTTTCATTTATATTAATTTCAATATTTTTAATTGAAATTTCGCTTCTTCTCTTAATTCCATAAGTTTTTTTAATATCTAATAAAAGATTAATTAAATATGTTTTAAATTGTTCTTCGTTGTTTAATAAATTGGCAATTCTTGCAATTTCAGCTTCTAAATTAATTTTATCTTCTAAATATTGTTTTTGATCCATTTTAGATAATCTATATAAACGTAATTCAGCAATTGCGGTTGCTTGAATTTCACTAAATTTAAATTCTTTTATTAAGTTTTCAATTACACCTTTTTTAGAATTATCTGAATTTTTAATTACTTCAATAACTTGATCAGATATTTCAGATATTTTAATAAAACCTAAAATAATTTCGAGTTTTTTCGATAGTTTTTCAAAATCATATTGTAAACTTAATTGTTCACATTTTCTTAAATGTTGAAGATAAATTTCTAAAAGTTGTTTAATTCCTAATAATTTTGGCGCGTTATCAGAAATTGCCACCATATTGTAATTATAATAAATTTTTAAATCTGTTTTTTGGTATAAAAAATCTAAAATAGCTTTAGCATTAGTATCATTTTCTAATTCAATATAAATACTAACACCTTGACGATTGGATTGGTCTCTTACTTCTTTAATTCCATCAATTGTTTTATTTATAATTAAATTTTGAATTTGTTTTACTAATTCTATTTTAATTACACCATAAGGAATTTCTTTTACTTCAAGTGCTATAATTTGATCATTTTTATTTTTAATAAAATCAATTTTTGAATAAATAGAAATTTTTCCTTTACCTGTTTCAAATGCTTCTTTAAAACCATCTATATCGCTAATAATAGCTCCTGTTGGAAAATCAGGGCCTTTAATAATTTCTAATAATTTTGTTGAAGAAATATGGGGATTTTTAATTATTTCTATACTTGCATCGAGTAATTCATTTAAATTATGAGGTGCAATATCCGTTGCATAACCTTCAGCAATTCCTTTTGCACCATTTGCAAGTAAATTAGGAAATAAAGTGGGTAATACAGTTGGTTCATATTCTGAATCATCAAAATTAGGTACAAATGACACAATTTTTTTATCAATATGACCTAAAAGTAAAGTAGATATTTTTTCTAATCTAGTTTCAGTATAACGCATTGCAGCTGCTGGATCATCATCAATTGATCCTTTATTTCCGTGCATTTCTACAACTGGAAGTGACATTTTTCATTCTTGAGACATTCTAATTAAAGCTTCATAAATACTACTATCACCGTGAGGATGATATTTACCGATTACTTCACCAACTACTCTAGCAGATTTTTTAAAAGGTTTTTCATGAGTTAAATTCATTTGAAACATACTAAATAAAATTCTTCTTTGTACAGGTTTTAAACCATCTCGAGCATCAGGTATTGCTCTTTGTTGGATAATATATTTTGAATATCTACTAAAACCTTGTGACATAATTGTATCAAGTGATTGATTTATTATTTTCTCAATAATTTCATTTTTTTTATTCATATTATTCCTTAAATTTGAAAATCATCTTCAATACTAAAATCAATATTGTTTTCAATTCATTGTTTTCTTGGTTCTGAATTTTTTCCCATAAAAATTGCTACTCTTTTTTCTGCTTTGATAGCATCATCTATATTTACTTTAATTAATGTTCTAGTTTGAGGATTCATTGTAGTTTCTCATAATTGATCTGCATTCATTTCACCTAATCCTTTATATCTTTGAATATTATAAGAACTAAATTGTTCTATAGTAGGTTTTAGATCTTCTTCTAATCAAACATATTCAACTACATTAGTTTGTTTTTGTTTAGTTCCTGAAACTTTAAATAAAGGTGGTAAAGCAATATAAATATTACCATTTTCAATTAATGGTTTCATATATCTAAAGAAAAATGTAAGTAAAAGAATTTGAATATGAGCACCATCAGTATCAGCATCCGTCATAATAATAATTTTGTCATATTGAATATTTTTGATATTAAAATCATCTGCTAATCCAGTACCTAAAATATTAATTATTGTCGCTAATTCTTCATTTTTTAAAATGTCTAATAATTTTTCTTTTTCAGCATTAACTACTTTACCTTTTAAAGGTAAAATAGCTTGTGTTTTAGAATTTCTTCCTTGTTTTGCAGAACCACCTGCTGAATCACCTTCTACTAAAAATAATTCTCTTTCTTTTACTATTTTAGTTTGTGCAGGTGTTAATTTTGAACTAATTAATTTTTTATTATCTAATTTACTTTTGACTTTTCTTATTTCGTTTCTTGCATTTTTAGCTGCATTTCTTGCATCATATGATTTTTTAATTTTAGTTAAAATTTTTTGTGCTTCATTTTTATTTTCATTTAAAAAATGTCTAAATTTATTAGACAATAATTCTTCTAATGCTTCCCGAGCTTGGGGAGTTCCTAATTTATCTTTAGTTTGACCTACAAATTCAAGAATTTTTTCAGGCACTTTAAGACTAATAATTGCACTTAAACCTTCTCTTACATCACTACCATCAAAAGATTTATTTTTTAAAAATCCTTTTTCATTTGCATATTCATTGATGATTTTTGTTAATGCAGATTTAAAACCTGTTTCATGTGTACCACCATCATGAGTTTTAACATTATTTACAAAAGATAAAATTAACTCTGAATAAGTATCAGAGTATTGAAAAGCAACATCGATTTCAATATCTTGATAATTACCTTGAAATGAAATAATATCACTAATAATGTCTTTATCTTCGTTAATAAAATTAATATATTCTTTTATTCCATTTTGAGTTTGATAAGTGTTTTCAAAATCACTGATTTTATCGATAAAATGAATTTTGATTTCTGGAATTAAAAAACTCGTTTCACGTAGTTTTTCAATTATTATATCTTTTGAGTATTTGATTTTTTTAAAAATTAAAGGATCAGCTCAAAATTGTATCTTAGTTCCTTGTTTTGTTGTTTTTTGAATTTTAGTTGTATGCTTTACAATATTTTCTTGCGAAAATTCAGTAACATACTCATAATTATTTTTATAAATAGTTGCAATTAATCTAGTACTTAATGCATTTACAACACTACTTCCTACACCATGCAAACCACCTGATACTTTATATGCATTTCCATCGAATTTACCACCCGCATGAAGTTCAGTAAAAACTAACTCAACACCAGTTTTTTGCGTTTCAGGATGAATATCAACTGGAATACCACGTCCATCATCTTCAATAATAATGGAATTATCTTGTTCTAAAGTTATATTAATATTTTTTGCAAAACCTGCTAATGCTTCATCAAAAGCATTATCTAAAATTTCTCACACTAAGTGATGTAAACCATTTATATCAGTTGAACCAATATACATTCCAGGTCTTTTTCTTACTGCTTCTAAACCTTTTAGAACTTTTAAATCATTTGAATTATAATTTGACATGTTTTAATTATATATTAATTTTTAAATTATCAAAATAGCTTATTAATATTTAAAAATAAAAATGAGACATAATTAATTGCTTAATTTGCCTCATATAAATAAATATTAATAAAATATATAATATAGTTGAATGTTTGTTAATTAAAGTGAAAATGAAATTTATTTTTTAGCTTCATCCATATATGAAAGTAATTTAGTTTGAGATAAATTTTTAATATTTTTTTGTGATGTATCTACCATTTGAGAATACAATGAAAAAATATCTTGTGCATAATTTTTAATTTTTGTTTTTTGTTGATCATTTAAGGTTGTATTTGCAAGTGTTTGATCCATATCATGAGATAATTTATTTTTATATCTATCTGTTGCAAAAAGTATTTCTCAACCACCAAATAATAATCATCTTCTTCCTAAAGTTTTTATTTTGCTTCTGTATTCAGGACTAGAAAATACTTTAGCAATATGAGATGATTCAAAACCTTGTTTAGTAGTACCAAACATTATAAAATGTCAATCTTGTGAAGTAAATTGTAAATCATCTAACATTTTATTATTATTTTCTTTTATATTTTCTAAAATTAAATTGATAGTTTCTTCTAAATTATTTACATTTGTAAAATCACTATCTAATTTCAATTGGTTAAATTTTTGTTTATTTAAATCATTAAATTGATTATTTATTTCTTTTATTTTATTAAAAGTTTTTACTGTTAAATTACCAAAATTATTTTCATTCTTTTCATCTAAAATATCTGCTCCAGGGTTTGGAAAAGTGAATCTACCCGATCCTATTGTAGCTGGATTAACAACATTTTTATGAGAAGCGGTGGTGAAAATTTTTTCAAAATCAACTGAAAAAGGTTGTAATATTTTTAAAATTTCTGATGAATAGTTTTGTATTTCTTGTTGTTGGTATCCATAAACTTCGACAAATTTTTGAGTTTGTGTATCAACTATTTTATTAATTGTTTCATCTAATGAATTATAAATATCACCAAGAATTTTAGTTTGAATTTTGTCTTTTGCTCTTTGTAATTGTTGTTGTTTTTGAGCATTATTATCTACTGTTGAAAATGTATCTAAAATTTCTTGACGTTTATTATTAAATGCTTGAGTATTTTCTTGTTTAGCTGTTTGTTTTACTGCTTTTAAATCATTAGCTACTGAATCTTTTTTTTGTAATCCACTTATTGTAATAATTTTAGTTATTAATAAATCACTTAATTGTGGCTTTAAAGAAACAATTTCAGCACTAAAAGTTATTGTTCCTTGTTCAATGTTTTTTCAATTATCTTCGATATGGATGTTTTGTAATTTAAAGTTAAATGGTTCATAGGTAGTTTTTAAATCAGCAATTTCTAAATCTTCAATATAAGTTTTAGATAAGAAAGTACCATCATTTTTTGTATATGAATTTTTATTTTCAGCAATTTGAATTAATCTTTGAGTTTCTTCATTTAGTTCTTTTTGATGAGAAGTTAAAAATTCAGAAATGATTTCGGTTTTTGGTTTAGTAGTAATATTTTCATTTAAAGTTTGGTTTAATTTTTGTAATTTATATGTAATGGTAATAGTTCCATCTTGATCATTTTTAATAACTTGTTTATCTATAATATTTACATCAGCTCCAAAATCACTAGTTTGTAAAATTTTATCATCAGCTACTTCAGAAGCTAAAGTAGTTTGTTTATTAATATTTGAATCTAAATGATAAATATTTGCAAGTGAATTTAAATATCTTAATGTTAATTGTTTTTCATTTTCAGTATTTGTTAAGAAATTATTAATAATAATATTTTTTGTTTCAGATTCAATATTTGGTTTTTGTTTAGAAACAAGTTTAAAATTAACATCTAATTCACCATTTTCATCATCTGCATTTAATGAATTAATTTTTGCATTATAATTATCATTTTCTGCAAAAAATACGTCTGTATCTTTAATTTTTGATGCTTTAGTTTCTTCTTTGTTAATATTTTCATTTAATTGTAAGTTAGTTATTTTTTTAATTTCTAAATTTAAATTATTTAAAATATTTTGATCAGTTGTTAAAAATCCATTAAATGTAAAAGTTTTTAAATCTGATGTAATTTTATTTTTTGATTTAGTTTGTAGTTCTAAAGATATAGTTATAATACCTTTTTCATCATCAACATTAATAGTTTTGTAATTAACTTTATAATTATTAGTATTGTAATTGGTTGCTTGAATATTACTTGTATTAGTAATAACATTAGATGCTAAAAATTGTTTTAAGGAATTATTAATATTTAGATTAAGTTTGTTTAATTCAAAATTGATATCTTGTTTTATTGTTCTAAAACCTGAAAAGGTTTGTTTTTTAGTTTGTGAATTTTCTCAAATATTTTGAGCATTTTTTTGTCTTATATAATATGCAACTTCAAAAGTACCTAATTCATCGTTAGCTTTTAGCGATGCAAGTTGAAAAATAATTTTATCATCGGTTTTATTTTCTAAAAAAACATTTTGATAAGTTAATGTAGAAGCAAAAATATCTTTGGCTTCTTGGTTATTTAAATTTAAAGCTACTTGTTTAGTTTTTAAATAATTATCTAATGGAGAGAGAGAGAGAGAGAGAGGAGTCTTTATTTTTATCTACTTTATCTTCTGTCTGAGTATCAACATTAGGTTTGGCACAAGAATATAAAGCAATGGGACTAATTGCTAATATACTAGTTAAAAGTGATAATAAAATAATTTTTTTATTTCATTTTTGATTTTTCATATTTTTTATCCTTATTTATGTTTAAAAAAAATATTAGAAATAATCAATTATTTAATTAATTTCTAATATTGTAGTAATTATTTATTTTTATTTGATAATAACATTAATGATTGCAATTAAGTCTTTTACTTTTTCTTTTAAGATTGTTTCAGATTCTAGTGCGATATTAAATAATATTTCAAATTTAGGGTATAAAACTTTTTTAATTGTTTCATAATCTTGTTCATTAGTAATTAATTTATGTGCCTCTACTCTTGAATCTTCTCTGAATGTCTTTAAAACATCTTTAAATTTAACTAATTGAGCTTCAATTCCTTCTGATTCTAAATTATCAAAACTAATTTCTTTTACTTGATTTGCTAATGTTTTAATTTCATTTTCATAAAAAGTAGTCATATCAGTAATTAATGAATCAACAACTGGAATGTTTTTAGTTTCGTCATTATCTCTTAAAGATTTAAATGATTGATTTGCTACTGCTACTAAATTTTTTGCATTTCCATCTAAAATTGTTAATAATCCATATCTTAAATCTTCTAATGTTTTTTTGTTTAATTCTTCTTTAACAAATGTTAATGGATCTGAAATTTGAGTACCATCATTTACTTTTTTAATTAATGTATCTAAAATATTTTTTAAAACTTTGTTTAATACTTCTGAACCATCTGCATAAAATTGTACCATTTGAATAAGTTCATCATTTCCAGTTACAGAATCAAGTACATTTTCAATATCTGTAATTTTACTATTTAATCTATCTAAAATAGATTGAGAGAATTGTTGTACTTTTTGAGTTAGTTGTGCTTGTTTTGCTTCATCATTCAATTTAGTTAAACTATTTCAGTCTTTATTAATATTTGCTGCAAATCTTGTTTTAACATATGATAATGTTTTTTTGGCAAAATTATACATTCCATTCATATTATCCATTCCCATTTCTGGGTTTTGAGTTGTGTTATTTTTCTTTGAAATGATTGAAGTGGTTGCAACGATAGGTACAACAATTAAACCTAAGCTAACTGTAATTCCTATAATAGCTGCTAGTGATTTATTTTTTAATTTCATTGTTCAACTTTCTATATATTTTAATTTTATAAATAATTAACTATATTACATTTTTATATATTATATGTTATATTTTATCTTATTTATATATTATATGTTATATTTTATCTTATTTATCAATAAAATGAAGAAATTTCAATCATAAATAATCTTAAAAATAAGATAAATTATTTAAATTGAAAACATTTTATTATAAATTATTTTAATCTTCAGAAATTTCTTCATCAAAAATTTCTTCTTCAACTTCACTTTCAGATTCAATTTGTTGTTTAATTTCATCTAAATCTTGTTGGAATTGATAAGCTTCTTTGTAAATAAAATCTAAATTAATATGTTCATCTGTTTCATTAGTTGAAAAATAACTAATTGATGGTTTAATATTATATTTAATAGTATTTGCAGCTTGAGGGAAATTAGTTCCAGCTGGAATTTTTTTACCTACAATAATATTTTCTTTTAATCCTTGTAAAGGATCAACTTGATTAGAAATTGCTGCATGAACTAATATTTTGGTAGTTTCTTGGTATGAAGCAGCAGCTAAAAATGAATCAGAAAGAAGTGGTGTTTGTTTTGCTCCTTTAATAATTACATTTCCATATGGAGGTTTTTTACCTTCTGAAAGTAATCTTCCTGCTTCATCTTGATAATCAAAAATATCAACAATAGCACCAGCAAAGAACTTACTATCTCCTGCATCATAAATTACCACTTTTGACATCATTTGATGAACAATTATTTCGATATATTTATCACTAATTGCAATACCTTGTGAACGATAGATTTTTTGAATTTCTTTTAGTAAATAATTTTGCACAGCATGAGCATCTGCTATTTGTAAAAGATCTTTTAAAATAATTGGACCTTCTGAAAGTTTTTGTCCTATTTTTACTTCATCTCCTACTGATACTCTTAATTTTTTCTTAGTATAAACTGCTTCGTTTTTAATTGCAACTTGTTTTTGGGCATTTAAATATTCGATTTTTATTACATAATGACTATCATCTGAACCTGGAGAAATTTCTATAACTTTTCCATTTACTGAACTAATTACAGCTGGTGTTCCTCATGGTTGTTCATAAGCATCAATTAATTCAATTAAACGAGTAAATCCACCTGTTATATCTTCAACGTCAGCAACTCCCCCTGAGTGGAATGTACGCATTGTAAGTTGTGTTCCGGGTTCTCCAATACTTTGAGCTGCAATAATTCCTACAGCTTCACCGATGTTTACTAATCTATTAGTTGCTAAATCTTTTCCAAAACAATGTTTACATACACCGTTACGTGTATTACATCCAAATATTGAACGAATTTCAACTTCTTCAATACCTTCGTTTTTGATTTTTTTAGCAATTTCTTGACTAATTAAATTATCTTTAGCAATAATTAAATTACCATTATGATCATAAATATCTTTATTTGTAAATCTACCTTCAATTCGATCTGCTAAAGAAACAATAGTTTGTTGTGTTTTTGTATCAATTATGTCTCTAATTATAAATCCATAATCACTTCCACAGTTATCTTCTTTAACTACGATGTTTTGTGCAACGTCAACTAAACGACGAGTTAAATAACCACTTTTAGCAGTATTTAAAGCAGTATCAGTTAAACCTTTACGTGCTCCATGTGTTGATGAATAAAATTCATAAGCAGTTAGACCTTCAAGGAAAGAACTTTTAACAGGAACTTCAACAGTAGATCTAACCACAAGGTCATTTTTAGCATCGGCTTTTAATGTTTTGGTATTATTTGCCATTAACCCCCGCATACCAGCTAATTGAACGTAGTTATTAATTGTTCCCCGAGCACCTGAATCAATCATCATAATAACTGGGTTTTCAACATTATCTTTAATAACTTGTTTTAATTCATTTTGAATATTTTCTTTTACTTCAGTTCATTTTTTGATAGTTAGATTATATCTATCATCATCAGTTAATTCCCCGTTTTGATAAAATTCTTTTAGTTTTTCAATATATTCATCACCTTCTTGGATATAGTCTTGTTTTTTATCGGTTTCAATAATATCATTAATTGAAATACTAATTCCACTAATTGTTGAATATTTAAATCCTAGTTCTTTAATTTTATCTAAAATAGATGCAACAATATTTGTATATTTAAATCAAACTCCATCTAAAATTTTAGCCTTTTCTTTGGCATTAACTACGAGTGGATCTTCACCATCTTTAACAATTTTATTAGCATTATAGTTTAATTCAAATTCTTCTTTAGTAAATTTTGCTAATAATTTTGCATGAATTGAAGATAATTTTTCACCATTGTAATTATCAATTTTAATAAATTCGGTCATTACTTCATGATAATTATCGGCAGTAATATTATTAATAACTTTTGCAATATCTTCAATGGTAATTGAACTTACGTATTGATTAAATGCTAAACGAACAATTTTAGCAATATTTTTCTTAGTAAATGCTTTTTGTAATGGACTTTCCATTTTTATAAATTCATAAATGTTTTGACGTGGTTTTAAAATAAATTGACGTGAATAACGTTTAATTTCTTCAAAATCATCAGAAAAATCTCCACTATGAATAAAAGGAAATGATTTCGGAAAAACATTGTTAAAAATAAATTTACCAACACTACTTACGATGTATTTATCATCTGGATTATAAAAATCTAGTTTGTCTTTAATTGCATCAATAGGTAAAGCAACACGTGCATGCAGATCAACTTTCTTTTCTTCATATGCTCTCATCATGTGTTCAAAATTACTAAAATATCTTCCTTCACCTTTTGCTGCTTCTTTTTCTAATGTTAAATAGTATAATCCTAAAATCATATCTTGAGATGGATTAATAATAGGTTCTCCATCTTTTGGACCTAGAATATTTTTATTTGCTAACATTAATTCTCTTGCTTCTAATAATGCAGCTTCAGATACAGGAACATGCACAGCCATTTGATCCCCATCAAAGTCAGCATTAAATGCAGCACAAACTAATGGATGTAAACGCATTGCTTTTCCCCGGACTAAAACAGGTTCAAATGCTTGAATACTTAAACGGTGTAACGTAGGAGCACGGTTTAGTAAAACTAATCTTCCTTTAATAGCTTCAGCAACATGAGGTCAAATAATTGAATTTTCATCTTCAATTAATTTTTTAGCTTGTTTAATTGTACTTACAACTTCTTTTTCAATTAAACGATTAATAATTCATGGTTCAAATAATTTTGCAGCCATTTCACGTGGTATTCCACATTGGTGCATTTTTAGATTTGGACCAACAACAATAACACTACGACCTGAATAATCGACACGTTTTCCTAGTAAATTTTGTCTAAAACGACCTTTTTTACCTGTTAAAGCATCCGAAATACTTTTAAATGGACGATTATCTTTACTTAAAACAGGACTTGGACTACGACGAGCATTATCAATTAAAGCATCAACAGCTTCTTGAATCATTCTTAATTCGTTTTGAATTAATAAAACAGGAGCTTGTTTTTCTTGTCATTGTTTTAAACGGTTATTTCTAATAATTACCCGACGATATAATTCATTAATATCAGATGTTGAGTGACGTCCTCCATCTAATTGAATTAATGGCCGTAAATCAGCAGGAATAACTGGTAAATCATAAATTAACATAGAAGTTGGTTTTTGACCACTTTCTATAAATGAATTTATAACTTGTAAACGTTTATATAATTTTTCTCTACTAGTTTTAAGTGTTGAAGTAATTTGTCCATTTGCATATTCTTCTTGATTAATTTTTTGAATTGCATCTGAAACTTCTTTTTGTTCTTTATGTAAATCGATTTTTTTAAGTAGATATTCAATTGCTTCAGAACCAGTTCCGATTTTTGCATCTGAATATTCTTCGATAATATCATTAAATTCATAAAAATCAATTCCGTGATCTTGTCCAATTTTTGATTCTGATTTTTCAATAACTGAAGCAATAGCTTCATCTATTTCTTCTCTTTCTTCACTACCTTCTTCATAATTTAAAGCAATTTCATTAAGAGCTTCATGATAAATTGGACCTGCATTATTTATATCAATAATTTTATTTTTAGGTAAACTTGCTAATCCACCACTTTCTAAAACAATATGACATTTATAATAAATTAAATTTTCTAAATTTGAACGTTTCACATATTCTTGTGTACCTTCAACTTTTAGACCTAATAATTTAGCAAGAATTGAGTGATCAACTTTAAAATATCAAAAATGAACAACAGGACTATTTAAATGAATATGTCCCATATGGTTACGACGAGCTATTTTAGGTAAAATTTCTGGTCTTTCAATTCTACATAATTCAGTTCTAACACAAACATTAACTTCATTAACTTTTTTATATTTATGACCACATATTGGACAACGGTAGTCAATCATTGGCCCAAAAATTAACTCATCAAATAATCCGTGACGTTCTGGTTTATATGATTTATAGTTAATTGTTTCTGGTTTTGTAACTTCTCCATAACTTCAAGTTCTAATATCTTCTGAAGTTGCAAGTGCTAGAGATATTTTTTCAATTTTATTTTCATCTAAATTTGCATATTTTCTGCTTTTAGGTGCATTTGACATATTAATTATCTCCTTTTGCATCTTGTTTATTTTGTGAATTTTCAGCTTTTTCATGAACTTCAAGCTTAATTCCTAAACCTCTTAATTCATAAGCTAAAACGCTAAATGATTCAGGCATTCCAGGGGTTGGAATTTTAGTTCCAGTAGCTAATGCATTATATAACATATTACGACCAACTATATTATCAGATTTATATGTTAGTAATTCTTGAAGAACGTTTGTAGCTCCATAAGATTCAATAGCTCAAGTTTCCATTTCTCCAAATCTTTGTCCCCCATTTTGACTTTTTCCACCTAAAGGTTGTTGAGTAATTAATGAATAAGGTCCAACACTACGTGCATGCATTTTATCATCAACCATGTGATATAGTTTTAAATAATACATAACTCCAACTGAAATTGGATTATCAAATGGTTCACCTGTTTTACCATTATATACTGTCATTTTTCCTGATGGATTAATTCCAGCTTCTTTTTGAATTTCTTGTATTTGTTTATAACTTATTCCATCAAATACTGGAGAAACAAATTTACAATTTAATTTTCTTGCAGCAAGACCTAAGTGTAATTCTAACACTTGACCTATATTCATCCGAGATGGAACACCTTGTGGGTTTAATAAAATATCTAATGGAGTACCATCTTCTAAATAAGGCATATCTTCTTCAGGTAAAATAATTGAAACAACTCCCTTATTACCATGACGACCAGCCATTTTATCTCCAACTTTGATTTTACGTTTTTGAGCAATTGAAACTTTAACAATCATTTCAATTCCATCTTCTAAGTTAGTATCATCAGTGTCTCTTCTTAAAACGTCAACAGCAACAACAGTTCCACCGTGTCCATGTTTAACTTTTAATGAAGTATCTTTATGAGTTGAAGTTTTTTGACCAAAAATAGCAGCCATTAATTTTTCTTCTGGTGATGGATTTTCTTCAGCTTTAGGACTTATTCTACCTACTAAAATATCTCCAGGACCAACTTCTGAACCGATAATAACAATTCCATCTTCACCTAGAAAACGTTTTGAACGATTTGAAGCGTTAGGAATATCACTAGTTAAAATATCATCTCCGGCTTTTGAACGACGGAATTGAATTGTTTGTTCTTCAATGTGAATTGATGTATAAACATCTTCTTTTACTAATTTTTCATTTAAAATAACTGCATCTTCGTAGTTATAACCAAATCAAGTACTAAATCCAACTAAAACGTTTTTACCTAATGCAAGTTCTCCATTTTCCATACTTGGACCATCAGTTAATAAATCACCTGCTTTAATTTCTTGACCAACTTTAACAAGTGGTTTTTGATGAATAACTGTTCCTTGATTTGAACGTTCAAAAGTTCTTAAATAATAAATTGAAGGTTTTTTTTCATCTGGACTTTGAATTCTAATTTCGTTTGCATCTGCATAAATTACAACACCATCTTTTGTTGCTCTAACATTTGAAGCACTAAATTTAGCAATATCAGCTTCAACTCCTGTTGCTACTAAAGGAGCTTCTGGTTTAATTAAAGGAACTGCTTGACGCTGCATATTTGATCCCATCAATGCACGGTTAGCATCGTCATTTTCTAAAAATGGAATAGCGGAAGCAGAAATTGATGTCATTTGTCTACTTGTAACACCAATATAATCAATTTCTTTTTTATCTAATTCAATATATTCATTATTTTTTCTACTCATTACTCTTTCATCTAGTATTTCACCAGTTTTTTCATCAATATTAATTGATGATTGAGCAAAAGTAAAGTTAATTTCTTCAATTGCAGTTAAATATCTTATGTCATTAAAATCAACAATTCCATTGTTTACTTTAAAATATGGTGTTTGAATAAATCCATAATCATCAATGTTAGCATATGAAGCCATATTTAGAATAAGACCAATGTTTGGTCCTTCAGGTGTTTCAATTGGACAAATACGTCCATAGTGAGTTGAGTGAACATCACGAACTTCAAATTGAGCTGTATCACGATTAAGCCCTCTGGGTCCTAAACTTGTAACACGTCTTTTATTAGAAATTTCTCCTAATGGATTAACTTGATCCATAAATTGTGATAATTTTGATGAGTTAAAAAATGTTTTCATTTGATTATAGATAGGTTTATTATTAGTTACATTACGTGCTGTAATTTTTTCTAAATCTTTACCAGCAATTTTTTCTTTAGTATTTTTTTCTAATTTTAATAAACCAATTCTTAGTTGATTTTGTAATAATTCCCCTATTGTTACAATACGTTTATTAATTAGTGAATCTGGATCATCATCATTTCCAATTCCATGTAATAAGTTAAAATAATAATTAACTGCTGCAACTAAATCTGGAATAATTAAGTGTTTTTGTGTTGCATTTGGATCATTTCCAATTACTAATAATGGTTCTTGACCATTTTCCATTTCTTTTAATGTAGGTCAAATTTTTACCATTGCAACATTCATTCTCTCTATTAATTCTACTGCACCAGGTAGTTCTAATTGATTTGCATAAACTGATTCAGAAACATTAGGAATTCTTGTTAAACTAATTTCTCCATTTTTAAATTGTTCATTAATATCAAGTGCCATTTGTGGAGTTATAAATGTTCCTGCTTTATAAAGCATTTTAATTTCACCATCTTCATTAGCAGCTGAATGAATATCTTCTGCTAAGTAAGTGTTTGAAATACGATCAATAACATTTAATTTACGATTTAATGTAAAACGTCCTGTTCTTGTTAAATCGTAACGTTTGTCATTAAATAATATGTTTGGAAGTAAATTTCTACAACTTTCTTCTGTTAAACGGTCTCCCCGACGAATCAAACGATAAATTAATTCACGAGCAAGTCTTTGATTAATTTCCATATCAGGGTCTTTAACTTTATCACGACGGAATGTCTCTAATAAAACATCACTATTTCCAAAAAGTTCAATAGCTGTGTCTTCACTAATACCTAATGCTTTTAAAAATGTACTTAAATATACACCTTTGTTTTTATCAATTTTTATTTTTACACTATCAACACTTGTTCCAGTTACTTTATGACTTATTTCAATTCATGAACCAATTTGTGGAATAATTTCTAATTTATTAAATAGGTCATTAGCTTGTTTATTTCTAACACCTAATCCATAATAAGCTCCAGTAGAACGAATTAATTGACTAACAATAACTTTTTCTGATCCATTAATTACAAATGTACCACCATTTGTCATAATAGGAATTTCACCAAAAACAACTTCATAATCTTTAATTTCACCAGTATTAATGTTGTGTTGTCTTAATTTAGCTTTTAATTTACCAGTATAACTTGAACCTTTTTGTTTTGCTATTCTAATACTTTCAAATTCTGTTCTACTTGGTTGTTCAAAAGTAACTGAATTAGGTATATATTCTATTCTAACTTTTGAAGGTGCTTCAATTGGATAAATAGATTGTAATTCTTCTTCAATTGTTTTAGTAAAAAAATCGTGAATTGATTTTCTTTGCATATCTAGAAAATCAGGAGTTTCAAAAACCTTTGGGGTTTTAGAATAGTCACGTCTTTGTGTAATTGGCCCGAAATAACGTTCAGTATATTTTTGTTTTAGTTGTTCCATGATGCCACCCTTTTTGCAATTTTATTTAATTTTATTTATGTAATTTGTAAATATTCAGTTTTAATTTAAGCTTTTTTAAGCAAATATTGAATTGTCTTATAAATAACAAAAATGGCAAAATTGCCATTTCTTATTATTTGTTATTAATCAATAACAACTTCTGCTCCAACAGCTGATAATTTAGCTTTAATATCTTCAGCTTCTTCTTTTTTAACGTTTTCTTTAATAACAGCTGGTGCACTCTCAACAAGTTTTTTTGCATCCATTAATCCTAATCCTGTTAATTCTTTAACAGCTTTAATTACGTTAACTTTTTGTTCTCCTGCTGATTTTAATGTAACATTAAATTCTGTTTTTTCTTCTGCTGTTGCTCCAGCTGCTGGTGCTGCTGCAACTGCAACTGCTGAAGGATCAATTCCAAATTCTTCTTTTAATCCTTCAACAAGTTCCATAACTTCTTTAATATTCATTTCTTTTAATGCTGAAATGAATTCTTCTTTTGTTAATTTAGCCATAATAATTTCCTTTTTTATTCTTGAATTTTATTTTCATCCACTAACATTTTCATTCCTAGACCTAATTGTCTTAATGGTGTTAGTAATGAGTTTCCTAATATCATTAATGCTTCTTCATATGTTGGTAATGTTGCAACAACTGCAACCTCTTTAGCATCAATAACACGATTTTCATAAATTCCAGCAACAATTTCTAATGCTTGGAATTTTTTTGCAAAATTTGCGATAACTTTAGCAGCACTAATATCATCTTCATTTCCAAACACATAGATATTTGCACCAACTAAATAATCGTTTAGAGCTTCGTAATTTAATTTACTTGTTGCTTGTTTTACAAGTCTATTTTTATAAACTTTTAAACTTACACCATGAGCTTTTGCTTCTTTTCTAAGTTCTTGTAGATTTTCAACGGTTAAACCTTGATATTTAGCTACTACAACTGACTTAGATTGTTCAATTGCTCTAGTAATTTCATTAACTACTAAAACTTTAGCTTCTCTTAAATCGCTCATTATTTCTCCTTTATTTTATTGGACACAATACATTTAGATTTATACTAGGTAACAAATTAAGCCTAAGCAGTTACTGTCTTCATATATTGCTTTTATATTGTAACATAAAATAAATAAATTTATTCTAAATAATAAAATATTTTTTATTATCATATTTTTTTAGTTATTTTTGTATTATAATTACTATTAAAAATTAATTAATTATTAAAAATAATAGCATTAAAAATGTAATAGAGAATTAAAATAATAAAAGTATAAAATCAAAAATATATGTCAAAAAATACAAATTTATTATCTCAAAAACTTCATATTGACTTAGAAAAGGGGATTTTTTTTCTATTTGGTTTAGAAAGAAAATTTTTAATTGAAGAAAATAAATTAATTATCTATACTTTTTTTGAAATTTTTGAATATAAACTTAAACAAAACTCTCCAAATGAAATTAAAGAAATGATTGAAAATTTTCTTGCAAAACAATTATCAAATACAATTAATATGTTACATAATAAATATTTAAACTTAATAAATGTAAAAGATAAATTTAAAAGTTTTAAAATTAAAAAAATAACTTCATATTGAGGAAAGTGTAAATCAGATGGTAATTTAATATATAATCTCTATTTAGTTTGTTTCCCACTCGAAGCAATTGAAGGAGTGGTTGTTCATGAACTAAGTCACTTAATCCATTTTAATCATTCACAAAAATTTTATAATTTAGTTAATGAAGTGTATCCCAATTATAAAGATAGTCAAAAATATTTAGAACAGAAATGAGTACAAAAGATATGGAAAAAACAATAAAAACCGGATTAATAATTGCAATGGTAATATTGATATTAATTCTTTTAGTAGTTATTTATAAAGTCATTACATATAAAATAGCAATTAAAAATAGAAAAGGTAGAGGCAAGAAATTCGAACAAGAATTTTCAAATGATCTTAAAAAATGAGCTGAACAAAATAATTATTTTTATCTTTCACCATCATTATATAAAAACAACAATAAACTATTTGAAGTGGATGGAATCATTGTAAATCAAAAAGGTGTTTTTGTCATTGAAACTAAAAGTATAAAAGGAAATATTGAAGGTGATTTCAATGAAGAAAAATGATTTAAAGTATTTAATAATACTAAATATGAAATTCATAATGTTATTTTACAAAATGTGAAACATATGAAACATATTGAAAATATTTTAAAAAATTCTGAAATAAATTTATATTCAATATTAGTTTTTGAAGAATTTGATAAAAAAATTGAGATTATAAATAACCCGCAATGAAATTTAATCACTAAAGATACTATTTTTGTTAACGATTTAAATAATTTTATGCAAAATACTGAATCTATACTCAACCAACACTCAACAAACACTGCATATAACATATTATCTTCATATAGAACAAATGCTAGAAAAGATTTATGAAAATTCAAAGCATATCGCTATAAATTTTAAATTTTCAATGTGATTTTGTTTATTTCTTCAATAAAATAATAAGTTTTTGGAGAAATGTGATATAGTAATTACATAAATAAATGGAATTTCCTAAAAATTACAATTAAGGATATATATGAGAAAATTTTATATAATAGAAAAAACAGATGATGAAGAAAAACAAATATGACAATTAAAAGAAGCTAAAATCAATGAATATTTAACTTTTTATTCTTTTAATGAAAGTTTAGAAAAATTTATTGAATTAGCAAAAGATGATGAATCTTCAAGAGTTTGATTCCATCAAAATGGAGCATTTAGAGGAAGTATGAGTTTTGAAAAAGCTCATACAGCATTAGAAT
This sequence comes from Mycoplasma miroungirhinis, assembly GCF_013008815.1. Taxonomy (GTDB): domain Bacteria; phylum Bacillota_I; class Bacilli_A; order Mycoplasmatales; family Metamycoplasmataceae; genus Metamycoplasma; species Metamycoplasma miroungirhinis. Next base: position 322,712 of record NZ_CP053097.1, read on the forward strand.
TACTACATGAAGAACACATCGAATCTGAAAGTGCTACTGAATATCTAGTTTCAAAAAGTTTAATTGAATCAACTTCTACTAAAAAAGAAGAAGACAAAGAACAACAAGTAACTCAAGAAATTACAAATGAAACTAAAATTTATCCAACTATTGTTTCATCTGAAAAAGAAAAAACATCAAAATGATTCTGAGTATTAATTTGAATATTAATTGTACTAATTTTAATATGTATTGCTTTAACCTCATTTGGAATATATAAACTTTACAACTAAAAATAAAATAACTCAAAAATTAAAACCCGTGTTTTAATTTTTGTTTAACTTTTTTTACTTAAATTAGTATAATTTAATTATTAAATTTAAAGGATATAAATGAATTTAGCAACTTTACTTAGACCAAAAAAAATTGATGATCTATTATTAAATGATGAACTTAAAAAGTTATTTAATAAAATCATTACTTTTCAAGATTTTAGATCATTAATTTTTTATGGACCTCCTGGAACTGGTAAAAGTACCATAGCATTTATTTTAGCTACTGAACTAAGTAAAACAACTAATTTTGGTTATTTTAATGCAGCAACTGATAATAAACATAAATTAATGAAACTAATTGAAACTAATAAAATAATTATTATTGATGAAATTCATCGATTGAATAAAGATAAACAAGACATTTTACTACTTTATTTAGAAAATAGTTTAATTACAATTTATGCAACAACAACAGAGAATCCATTTTTTAAAATTAATCCTGCTCTTCGAAGTAGAACAAATATTTTTGAACTAACAAAACCTTCTATGGAAGATATGTCCAATTATTTAAAGTTTTTAAATGAAAAATTTCAATTAATAAAAATAAATGATCTTAGAATATATGATTTTTTAGCATCATCTTCTACTGCTGATTTTAGAATTGCTATTAATAATTTAGATTTATTACAAAAACTTTATTCTGATCAGGAAATAACTTTAGAGCAAATAAAAAAAATATTACCAAGTGTTAATTTAATTGTTGATAAAGATGGAGATGAACATTATAATTTACTTAGTGCTTTTCATAAATCATTAAGAGGAAGTGATGCTAATGCAGCATTATATTATGGTTATTTATTATTTAAAGCACAACAATATGATGCAATGTTTCGAAGAATGCTATGTGCATCATATGAAGATATTGGATTAGCAAATCCAATTATTGCTACTCAAACACTAAATGCAATTGAAAGTTTTGAAAGATTAGGATTTGCAGAAGGTTATTTACCGATTGCTTTTGCAATTTTAAACATTGCATTAAGTCCAAAATCTAATAGTGCATATTTAGCATTTAATAATGTAAAAAATTTTATTGAGAAAGGTAATGTATATGATGTTCCTAATTTTTTAAAAGATGCTCATTATAAATCAGCACAAAAATTAAATCGTGGAATAGATTATAAATATCCTCATGATTTTAAAAATAGTTATTATCATATATCATATTTACCAAAAGAAATTATGAACCAAAATTTTTATATTCCTAAAAACCAAGGATATGAAGAAAAAATTAAAATATACTGAGAAAATATAAAGAATAAGGAGTAAAAATGACTTTTGATTTAGATAAAATTAAAACACTAGAAGATCTTAAAAAAATTAAAGCAGAATTTAATTCACCAGATTCAGAACTTGCTTTATTAACAAAACAAATAAAAGAAGCAGATGCAGATAAAAAATCAGAAATAGGTAAAAAAATTCAAAAACTACGTCAAGAATCTAATGAATTTTTTGAACTAGCTAAACAAAAAATCGAAAACCTAGAAATTCAAAAATCATTAAATAATGAATGAATTGATACTTCAGAACCTGTTTATAAACAAGGTGGTATTCATCCTACTAATTTAGTAATCCTAAGAATGAAAGATTGATTTAATTTAAATGGATACTTTGAAATAAGAGAAAATGAAATCGAAAATGATGAATACAATTTTGAAAGATTAAACATTCCTAAAGACCATCCTGCTCGTGATATGCAAGATTCACTTTATATTGATGATGAAATATTAATGCGAACTCATAATACAGGAATTAGTGCAAGAGCATTAGAAAAACACAAAAATCAAGCTTTTAGTCAATTTGCAATTGGAAAAGTTTATCGTAATGATGAAGAAGATATGACTCATAGTCATCAATTTACTCAACTTGATTTTGTTTCAGTTGGTTATACTAATTTTGGAAACTTAATATGAACATTAAAAAGTTTATTAAGTTATGTTTTAGAAGAAGAAATTGACATTAGATTAAGACCATCATATTTTCCCTTTACTGAACCTAGTGTTGAAGTTGATGTTTTTTATAAAGAAAAATGAATAGAAATTTTAGGTGCTGGAATGCTACATCAAAAAGTTTTACAATTAGCAGGTTATACAAATAATATGAATGGTTTTGCAGCAGGATTAGGAATTGAAAGAATTACAATGATTAAATATCAAATTACTGATATACGTGAACTATATATAAATGATAATAGATTTTTAAAACAATTTAAATAGGAGAAAATATGTTATTTTCATACACAAAATTAAAAAAACTTGCTAATTTAGACAATCATATTTCAATCGAAAATGTGGTAAATGCTATTAATTCTATTGGTTTTGAAGTTGAATCTTATCAACCTTTTACTGATTTAGAAGGTTTACAATTTGGTCACGTTTTAAAAACTTATAAAAATCCTAATGCTGATTTATTAACAGTATGTGAAATACAATTTGCAGATAAAATTAGAACAATTCAAACAAATGCAAAAAATGTTAAAGAAAATGATTATTTAATGGCCTTTGTCCCGGGTTCAAGATCTAAAAAAATAACTTTTGCACCTAGAGAAATGAAAGGCATAGTTTCAGAAGGAATGTTAGCTGGTTTAGAAGAAATTGGTTTTAATCCAGATATACTACCAATAAAATGAAATGATGGTATTTTCACTTTTCAAACACCAATTGATTTAACTTTAGATCCAATTAGTTATTTTGAATTAGATGATTATATTATTGATGTAACTATTTTATCAAATCGAGCTGATGCAAATAGTTATTACATTATGGCAAAAGAATTAGCTGCATATTTTCATAAAAATATAGAATTTCCAAAACAAACTTTAAATCGTTATAAAAGTAATTTTAATGTTAACAACCTTGAAGAAACTGATTATTTTACAATATTTGAAACTGCACAAAATGATATTAATATATCAATTCAAGATGAAATATTTTTATTAAAAAATAATATTAAACTCTTTTCAAATGCAGTAAATTTAAGTAATTTAATTTTATTATATACTGGAGTTCCTAGTCATTGTTATGATATAAATAAACTTAACGGGCAATCAATTAGTGTTCAAAAATACACAGGAGAAGTAGAAATTCTAGGTAATAATAAAATTCAATTAGAAAATGTTTTAGTTGTTATGGATAAAATAAAACCAATTTCTGTTGCTTCTGTTATCGGCTTACAAAATACGGGTTGCACAGATGAAACTGAAAATGTTTTATTTGAAATTGCTAGTTTTAAAACAAAAGAAATTAGAAACTCTAAAAAACAAGTTAAATTAGAAACTCTTTCAGCTAATAGAGCATCTAAGAAAATCAATAATGGATTAATTCATTTAGCACACCATTTTAGTTCTTTATATTTAAATAAAGCAAGTGAAATTATTAACTTTGTATCATTAAACACTAAATCTTTTCAATTAGATGAAACATTTTTAAATAATTTTGCAGGTTTTGAATTAACTCACACAACTAAATATCAAGAAGTATTAAAACAATTAAATATTTTAGGTTTTGAAATTAAAAATAATTGAGTTTATGTTCCTGATTATCGTTTTGATGTGGAAAGTATGCAAGATTTTAGTGAAGAAGTATTTAGATTTTATGGTTATGATAATTTCAAAACAATTCAACCAAATCCAATTAAAACCAATAATACAATTTATAAAGATTACGAAACTATCTTAGCAAAAATGGGGTACCAAAACGTTAGAACTTTTACATTAACAAATGACAAAAAAAATATTTTTAATCCCTTTGAATTTAATGACACCATTAAATTAAAAACATTTGCTTCATTTGAACATAGTGAAATTAGAAATTCATTTATTCATTCATTATATGATGTTTTAAATTACAATGCAAAACGTAATATTAATAAATTATCGATTTTTGAAATAGGGATGATTAATAATAAAAATAATGTTTTGGCAATCGCTTCAAATATAAAAAATTTTAATCAAATTAAACAAGATATTACTGAACTTTTAGATATTAACTTAACGTTTAAAAGATCTACTTATGAATCATTTCATCCTAATTTAAGTGTTTGAATTTATCATAATGATAAAAAAATTGGTTATATTGCTAAACTACATCCTTCAGTATTAAAATCTGATTATTATTATTTAGAAATCTTTTTAGATGAAGATATTCAACCAAATAAAGTATTTAAAAAATATAAAAATGAATCATTAAAGCAAAGAGATTATACTTTTAGTCTTCAACAAAATCAAGATATAGAAACTATTTTAGAAAAATTAAAATCGCTAAAAGGTATTTATGAAATTAAAGTAATAGATTCATTTAAAAAAGACGAAAATACTTTAAATGTTACAATAAGTATTTTAATAGAAGATTGAGCTATCAAGAAATTAGATCAAACTATTGAAAAATTAAAATAACTAAATGTAAATGCACTTATTTAGGTGCATTTTTTTATTAAAAAAACTTCAGTTACTAGTCACTGAAGTTTAGATTATTTTTATTATTTAGTTGCATCTGATGTATTATTATTTAATAATTCAACTAGATCATTTGGAATTAAGTAGTATTTTACAGAACCATTATGAGATTTTGAAGTAAATTCACCAATATATTTTGCTTCTCTTAAAATATTATTTCCTCATAATACTTTATTTGTTTTTTCATCATATTGTAAATGTGCATCTGCTGAAATAAAGTTAGATTTTAAATGATCTTTTTGTGGAGTAATATTTGTTTCAAATTTTTGTTTTGACATTAAATTAGTTGAGAATAAATAGTGATCATTTTCTTGAACACTAGCTTCATCTGTTGACATATAAGTTGTTACAAAGCCATCATTTAGTTCTAATTTTATACCATTATTTGTTAACATATGTACTTCTTTAATTAAGTATGTTAATTTTAATTTATCACTAGTAATAGTTTTATCTTTGAAATATATCTCTAGTAAATTAGAATTGTTTACATCTGGTTGAGTTGTATTTGATAATTGACTATATTCTCCTAATTCAATAGTATAAATTTGATTTGATATAACTTTATTATTGTTAATATTTTTTAATACTCTAAATGATAAAACGACTTTTCCATTTGAATTATTTAAAGATAAAATATTATCTTCAGTAGTTGTAGAAATTAATTCAATATCTTCTGGTCAATTAGTATTTTGTAAATTAATATCATTAGTATTTTGATCATTTTTTGTTACTAACATTTTTGTTGTTTTATCAAAACTAATATTTTTATGTGAATCAAGTGCTAATTTTAAGTTTGCTTTATTTGCATCATCTGATTTAATTTGAATACTTGTTTTGATTGAATTTACAAAATCATTTAATGCGTTTTGATCTTGATCAATTGTTTGATTATTATTTTCAATTTTTGGTTTATCAGCATCGTTTTCAACTTTAGGTTTATCAGCATCGTTTTCAACTTTAGGTTTAATATTGTCATTTTCGCTTTCATTTTTATTATTATTTGGTATTGAAATTTTAGCTTTGTTTAATCCATTTAAAATCATTTCAACAGCTAAATCTACATCAACTTGGGTTGATGATTGATTTAATGCTAATCTTGATGCATCTTCTAAAACTTGTTGTAAAGCAATTAATTTATCTTTTTGAGTATCATTTAATGATTTAGAATAATCAAGAGCATCTTTAAAATTTTTATGATATGTACTTAAATCATTTCCTTTATACGCACAAGAGGCAGCAACAGCAGGAACTGAAATTAGTGAAGAAGCAGCTAAAGTAGTTGAAAGTAATAAAAATATTTTTTTAGATTTTTGTGATTTCATATATGTCCTTTTAATAATATTTAAAATATTATATTTATATAATTAATTTATTATTTTAATATAAAATAATTTTTTTTAACTTAAAAATACTCTTTTTATGTTATAAAACAATTTTTTTTATCAAATTTGAAAAAATAAAAGAAAAAAACACTATGTGTTTTGATCTTAGTATTGTCCTTTTTGAATTTTTGATACGATAGTTCATTTAGGACTTCACCAATGTCCAGTGTTTTGTCAATCAGCAAAATTACTATTAACATTTAAAGAAGTTAAACTAGATTGATTCATAAATTTACCTCAACTACCTTCACGAATTGTTCATAAAACATATTCTTTTTTAGATAATGGCTTACCATTATTAATTGAAGGTCCAAAATAAACATTAGGACTATAATTCTTTTTATTTGGATCATTCTCAGGAAATTCAGATGTTGTTAAAATATAAATAATATCATCAGGTCTATAATTTTGTTCATCAGCAAAATAATCACGTCCGAAAGTTTTACCTCTGTAATGATAATAAGCATTCATTTCATTACGTATTGTTCAAAGATCTTGTGGATGTTCTAAACTTGATTTTAATGTTTTATTTAAACGTTTTAAACCTAAAACTGTATCCTCTAATAATATTCATAAAATTGAAGGACTAGTTGTTCCACCTTTTCATCATCGAATGAATTTTTCTTCTCTTTCTCTATCTGTTGTTTCTCTGAAATACATTTGAAATACAGCATAATTTACTGTTGTATAAACTCTATATAAAGCTTTATATGCAAAATTTTGTCTACGTTGTTTGTATCCTGCTGCATCATGAGGAATATTTTGTTTTCAGAAAACAGATGATATTGTTTTATATACTTTATCTAATATATCTAATTCAGATTTATTAGATGAAACCATATAAGCTGGATTTTCATCAGGAGGAATAGGATCTGCTTTTGATTTAAAGGAAATTAATTTACCAATTGCTTCAAAAGCACTATTTCCAACAATATTATCTAAGTCTTTTTTGTTAGTTCTTTTTGTTTTATCAGGATTTCTATTTAAATTTCTTAACCCATTGTATAGTAATGAATTTTCAAAATTAGATTTTTCAAAAATTAAATTAATTATTTTTGTAAATTCTTCTGATGAAATTGGATTATCTTTTTTATCACCTACAAAGTCTAAAATAATTCCAATATCACCTTTACCTATTGCCCCTAATACTTTTAAAAATGCATCTTCAATTCATTTAGTTGGTTGTTCGATTTTAAATTCTAATGCTTTTTTAGATAATCATCAAAATGAACGAAGTAAGATTTTTTTATTAAATCAATCATTTTTTAATAAATGTGGAACTAATTTTTGTAATACATTACTTACAAGATTTACATCTTGGGTATTGGTATTTTCAATCTTCATTAATTTAAATATTAAATTAGTTACATTATCAGCATTTTGTTTTTTGTTAAAGAATTCTGTTAATGTTTCTTTTAATAGTTTAATAATTGCTTCTTGTTCATGGTTTATAATTAATGATATTAATTTAGGTAAATTTGAATCATCGCCTTGTTTATATTCTTTTCAATGTTTAATATCTGATTTTAAAATATCTTTAACAATTTTGTTTGTAAATGTTTGAATTGAATTATAAGATATAAATTCTCTAATTAAGTCTTGTAATTGTTGTTTTGTGACATTTGGATTTGAATTTATAAATGAACTTAAATCAATGTTTAATATAACATCTTTAATGATTTTATGAATACTTTTTTGAATAATTATTAATTTTTGTTCACTGTGTTCAGTATTTGCTAATGAGTTATTAAATGCTAAAAATATTTTTAAAAGTAAATCTTCAATATTTCTAAATTTCTTATTATTATCTTGAACTGAAGCAGTATTTGCTACTGAATTTGATTGATTATTTTCTGAGTTTTGATTTTGAATATTAATAATTAATTTTTTAATAAATTTATATAAATTAAATATTTTATCTGATTGATTTTCATTGATTTGATCTGTGTTTTGAGTTAATTCATTATCATTAATTAAAACATTAATAAAGTCTTTTCCAAATTCACTTGTTAAAATATTGCTTCAATTTGTATTTGTAATAATTTTTTCAAGTAATGAAGAAATTAAATTTTGATTAAATTGATTATTTATAAAGAAATCTAAATCAACAACTTGATCTAAAATGTTATTAAGTAATGTTGTAAAGTAATTTTTATTGGTCATTGTATCAATTGCTCTTGATACAAAATCAATAAATGATCTAGATTCAGAATCAGTTTCAGTAAATTCTAAATGATATGTTTTATTTAAATAATTAAATATATCATTCGCAATAAAGTTTTCATTATTATTTTCAGAAACAGCAAATGATAAAATATTAGCTAATGATTGTTTTAATAAATCTAAATTTGATTTAATAATTGCTTTTAAAACATCATTTAAATTATTTGCTTGCTGAATTGTTGAATCATTTGTGTGTAAATAATGTTTAGTAATTTTTGAAATAGCATCTTCTAATTGACTACTATTTCCCACTGAATGAATAACTTTATTTATAGTTTCTATTTTGAAAATACCATTAATATTAAATTCTTGGGCATCAAAATTAGAAAGTTCGTATTTTAAAATTTTAGAAATAACTTGTGCAACTCTTGTTGAAATTTGTTCATTATCTAATGAACCATTTAATGTTTTTAAAATACTACTAATAAAATTAAATAATGAACTTTGATCAAATGACTGTGAGTTAGTATTGCTACTATTTTCACTATTTTCTTGTGTAGAATTTGTTGAAAATTTAATATTAGATCTTAATGTTTTATATAGTTCAAAGAAATCATTAACTGATGCATCATCATTAAAGAGATTATTTAATAATGAAGAAATATTTGCTTTTGTAATTAATGAAGTAATAGTATTAAAATTAAATTTTTTAGCAATTTCTTGTTGTATTGCATCAGTATCAATTTTATTATTTTTAATAAAGTTAATTTGTTTTAAAGAATCAATAACATGACCAATAATATCTTTATATGAACTATTTGATTTAATAAAATTAAATATTCTAGTTGAAATATTTTTTATATTATTTTTATTTTGTTCAGTTAATTTATGAATTAATTGTTTATTAATTGCATTAATTATAAATTCATCTAATAAATCTTTATCTTTTGTAATTAATTCATTAACAAATTGTTGTAAATTATTTAAAACATCTTCTTTAGATAAATCTAAATATTTTTTTATTAACTCATTAATATCATTTGCAGAACTTAAATCATAACTTTTATCTAAAAACTTAATTAATAAAGTATCTAATGCTGTATCAACTGAAGCATAATCTACTATTTTAGTTAAAAAATCTTTAGTTTTTGAAGCATTTTGAGCATTTTCTACTATTGCTAATAAATTAGCTTCTTTAATTTCGATTTTTGCAATAGCTTTTAATAATTTTTTAATATTTTGTTTTAAATTATCATCACTACCTTCTAAAATTCCATTTCCTGCTTTTAGAATTTTAACAATTAAATCAAAATTAATTGTTTGTGTTGAATCAGTTTCATTTGAAGTTTTATTTTGTGAAATTGAAAAATCATTAAATCTAAATCATTTATAAGCTTCAACAATTTGGTTTATATCATGTTCTAAATGTTCTTTTGTTAATAAATTATTAAAAATATGTTGTACATTTTCTTTTGAAAATAATGTTTTTAAATTCATTTCGTCGAATAATTTTTGATAAATAGAATTTAAAATTTCTTTATTAAAGTTATTGTTTTGGTCAAAAATATCATTTGTATTTAGAACTTCTTTAACAATATCAAAGAACTTAGTAATAAATGTTGTTTTATCAATTTCATTTGTTGCTTTTTCAATGATATTTTGTAAATCTAACTTAATATTTTGAGGAATTTCTTTTTGTAATTTGTGTTCAATAATATTAATTATTATTTGGCTTAATAAGTGATCAGTTTTATTTGATTTTAAAATATCATTTATTGTTGAAACAACATCTGAAGAAATATTGTCTAAATTATTTTTAACTAATTTATTAACTAGTTTATAAATATCTTCAACATCATTATATTGATTTGATGTAAAGAAGTTAGTTAAAACTTTATTACTTAATTGTTTAAATGTATTTAATTTCAATGTTGAAACAATAACATCTTTAAGAATATTTTGATGAGTAGTATCTAAAATATCAACACTTGAAACATCAAGTTGTTTTTTAACATAATTTTGAGCAACAAATAATGCTATTTCATTTAAATTATTAATATTTTCTTGATTTTCAGTAGTATTTAATGATCCAGTTGCTAATTTTGCAACTTTAAATATTCAATTAATAATATTGAAATTACTTTGTTTTTGGTTTGTTAGCTGAATATTATTTGTATCTTGAATATTATTATTTCATTTTGAATTGATAATTGCTTCTACTACATCAATTATTTTTTGTTTATTTTCATTACTAAATAATTTAGAAACTAATAATTTAAATGATTGTTTATCTAATAATTTTTCAATAATAGTTTCATTTGTAAATAATTCTTTTAGTAAATTTAAAATTTCTGGATTTAAAGTTTTATCTGCTAATAAAATATTTTTATTTACTAAATTATCTTTGATATTTGAAAATACTTTATCTAAAACATTACTATCTTGAATAAATGAAATAAATGATTCTAATATATCTTTAAAATTATTTTTTATTTTTGTATCTTGAATATTAAAAGTATTTGCAAAAATTGAAGTAATTATATCTTTTAGATTATCTTTAATATTTTGATTATTTAAAGCTGATTTAGAAATTATTTTTAAGTCATTACTAAAAGTATCTAAATTATTATTAACAAGACTATTAATAATTTTTACAATTGAATCTAAATGTTCATATTTATCAGTTGTAAAATAATTTTCTAATAATTTTGCAACTAATGTTTTTGTTTGATCTAAATTTAAAATTTCTTTAATAATATTTTTTGTTTTCAGTTTATTATTTTCATCTAAGAAAGTTATTTTATTTAAATCTATTTTTTCAACTACAAATTCATTTAAAAGTAAAGCTACTAATTCTGATAAATTATTTAAAACATTAGTATTTTTATTGTTATGAGTATAAATATTTGAAGCATTTTGTAAAATTTGTAATAATAAATCTTCTATATTTAAAGAAACATTTGTTTTAGTTTGTTCTACTTGATCTACTGATTGATTTTGTATTTGTGAAACAAATAATTTAATTACTTTAACAATATCAGAATTAATATTTTGATTAAAGAATGTTTCTAAAAATACTTTGATATTAGTATTTGATAATAAATTATTTATTGTATTTTTATTTTTTAATGTATTAATTAAATTTTTAATTAAGTTAGCATTTAATTTTAAATTATCATCAAGTAAATCATTATTTTGAATAAATGATGAAATTTCAGTTTGTAGTGAATTTAAGATATTATCATCAGAAATGAACTCATATACTTTATTTAATATATTTTGAAGTGATGTTTTTATTTCATCATCTAATGTTAGATTTAATTTATTTTCAATAACATTGATTAATATTGAACTTAATTTTTGTTTAAGTTCTGCATTTGTTAAAATATTTTTAATAATTTTTTTAATATGTTGAATAAAAACATCTACATTATTTTTAATTAAATTGTTAAAAAATTGAGCAAGAGATTGAGAATCTTTATATTTATTAGTTAATAAATAATCACTTAAAATATTTTTTAATAATTTAGAAAATTCTTCATCTTTTGAAACTGAAATTAAAATATTTTTAATATTATCTTGATTTTGTGGTGTAAAAATATTAGTTAATTGATTTATATTTATGTTATTTTCTAAATAATTTTGTAAGAATTTAGTTGCTGCTTTTGTAATATTTTCAAGAGCTAATGTATCTTCATTGTTTAAAACATTGCCAAAAGCTTTTAAAATATCTAAAACTTTTATTTGTAACTGTGTATCTTTATTAATTCATTTTGCATTAATAAAGAAATTAATGATTATATTAATTTCTTTATTAATTCATTTTGCATTAATAAAGAAATTAATGATTATATTAATTTGTTCACTTCTATCTTCATTAAAAATTGATAATAAAATTGGTCTTAAATTTTCTTTATTTAAAAATGATAAAATTTTATCTTTATTTTCAAATATTGATGTTAATATATCTAAAATTTGGGTATTCAAAATTAAACCGGTTTTTACAATATCATTAGCATTAATAATTGATTTTAGTTCATTAATAAGTTGATCAAAAATTGGATTTGTTTCGATATTTGAAAGTATAGCTAAATAAATTTCTTTTAAATTTGCTTTAGTATTTGCATCCACTTTTGTTTCTAATTTACTATTTAATAAGTTAATCAAAATTTCAAATAAGTCATTTTGATTCTCATCAGTTTTTATTATTTTAATTACTAATTCTTTAATATTTGTTAATATTTGATCTAAATTATTTTTTATTACTTGATTTATGAAATTCTCAATATTTTCAACATTTTTATAAGTATCTGTTGTTAAAAATTCTTCAACAATTAATTTTAGAATATTAGTTATTTTTTCATTTTTTAAAGATTTTTTTAAAACATTTTTAATAAATGTTTGATTAGATTGATCTAAAAATGTAATTTTATCTAAATTTAATTGTTTCTCAACAACTCCATTTAATAAATTTTCAATACTTGAAACTATGTTATTAATAGTTTGGGCATCGTTAGTCTTAGATAAGGTATTTGAAAATTTTTTAATTAATGCTCAAAGATTAAAATTATTTGATGATTGATTATTTTGTGAATCTTGAGATATTTTAATTTCATTATTTTCTTTATCATCTGCAATTAATTTAATTAAAATTTGGTCAAGAGATTGTTTATTTTGATTACTAAAAATATTAGTTAAAATTCATTTTGCATTTTTAGGTGTAATTAAATCATTTAGATTAAATTTTGTTAAAAAATCTTTATTAAAAATGGAAGATAAATCAGTATTATTATCAAAAGTCACTTGATTTAACATATTAATAAATGTATCTAAAAATACATTAACTAGTTCAGAATTATCAATATTTGCAACAACATTTTTAAATAATGATTTAAATTCATCTTTAACTGAAGTTATGTCTTTTAATTTATTAATTTGTACAAAAGTAATTTCAGCTAAAAAGTCTTGAAGTTTATCTTGTTTTGATAATCAATGAATATATGTAGTAATTGAATCTTTATTTAATTTAATAGTTTCTTTAATTAAATCAAAAATATTTTCAATTTGAGCAATTGTTTTTTTGTTATTTGTAAAAATACTATCAATTAGTGTAGTAATAAATTCATTAGTTTTTGAATTAACTAATAAATCATCAATTAAATAATCAACAAAGGAATTTCAATAATCATTAGATATTTTTAATGAATTTTCAATTGAAGGATACAGATTTTTTAAAGATGTTTTTAAAAAGTCATGTGATTTTTGATTTTGTAATATAAAAGTAATAATTTCTTTTAAAATATTAGAAATTTCAGCAGATGATTTAAAACTATTTATTTTTTTAACTAATTTAGGAACTATTTTATAAATAATTGTATTTAAATCACTTAGATCTTGTAATTTATTTTCTTTTATCTCTTCACTATTTTGATTTTTTTGTTTTGAATCTAAATTTAACCTATCAAAAAGTTTTTCTTTGTTATTATTAATAATTTCTAGTAAGTTTTTAATGTCATCTTCATTTAATAAATCAACAAATTCTTCAATATTTACTTGTTTTAATAGTTCAAATAATTTATTAAGTCCAAAACCACCTTTAAAATGAACAGATAAAACAACATCATCTGATAAAGTGACGCTTTGAGTTATGATATTTGTTAATTCAATTGATACTGTTTTAATAAATTCTTGATTATTTAATTGTTTTAGAATTTTTTCTAATGTTGATGATAGTTTTATTGCTTGTGGGTTTGTAATATTTATATATGGTTTTAAATATTCTTTAATAATTTGACTAACAACAATTAGAGCAGATTGTTTATATTCATTATTTTTAAATACTTCATCTAAAATCACTTTTGATATGTTAGATACTTTATTAATAAGATTTTCAATAACAAATTGTTTAAATCATAAAGAAGGACTTGTTTGAGACAATTGAATAGATTCTTCACTAAAAAGTTCTTTAAAAATTGATTGTAATGTTGATTTTGATCAATTTTGTAAATTATTTTTAATTAAATTTTTTGATTGTAAAATAAAACTATTAAAATTATCAACTGTTGATTGATCTCAATTTTTATTCGATATATCAATTGCATTAAATAATTTATCAATGATTTTGTTTAAATTAATTTTTTCAAACACAAAATCAATAAATTTTTCATTTTCAAAGACTGGTTTTAATGTTTGTAATCATTTATCAATAGTTACATTAATATGATTGTTTTCATCTTTTGCAACTATTAATGCAAGTATATTGTTAATAACATCTATATTACTAAAATTAAAGTAATTTTTAATGGTTTCAACTAAAACATTAAAAATTGATTCTAATGTTGTTGTTTTTGAAAAATCAATGTGTTCAAAAACATCAAGTAAATCATCAAATAATGAAGAATTACTAATATTTCCAAGTACTTTTGAAATATTTTCATTTAATAGATTAATTTGTTGGTCTGAAAAATCTAATTGTGAATATTCTTTAAAAATGCTTGTTAAAATTTTAATTGCAATTTGTTTGGATTGACCATTTTTTAAAACTACATTTATAAATTTATTAACTAATTTTTTAGGTTCTAGAATTTTAATATTTTTAAGAGTATTAATTAAAATTTCATTTAAGTTTTGACCTTTTAAAATATCTAAATTATCAATAATATTATTAAAAGATTGAATAATTTGTGCTTTTAGTTCTTGATCTGCAAAAAGTTCATTAATTAAATTTTTAAATCATAAATTTAAAGCATTATTTAAACCTTTTTCAGCAACTAAATCAATATTTAATTTATCAGTAATATTTAAAAAATCAATTTTTTCATACAATTTATTTACTACATTACCTTGTGAATAAATATAAATAAATTGATTTATTAAGTTGTTATTTAAAACATTTGATTGTAATAAATATTTAACAAATAATTTTAAATTGTCTTTTACTATTTGGTTTTTGTTGATTTTATCGTTATTAATTACGTTTAAAAATATTGTTTTAAGTTTATCTAAATTAAATAATGATTGATTTTGTGATAAATCACTGATGTTAATATTTTCTAAATAATTTTTGTTTGCAATAAATTCAATTAATGTTCTCATACCATCAAGATATTTTGAATCATCTAAATTATCTGATAGCAATGAAACAATAATTTCACCATTTGCATTACCTGGATAAATATCTAAAATACTTGATGTTAGTGCTATTGAAATAATATTATCAATATCTGTATTTGGTTTATTGATGTTTTCAAATATTAAATCAACAAACTTAGAAACTACATTTTCAAAAAATGGTTTATCTTTGAAACTAACGATTAATTTATGTAAAAAATATTTAATTTTATCTTTATTATCAACACTTAAATTATTTGTATTTTTAGATTCTAATTTTTCTAAAATTAAATTAATTAATAAATCAATAGATACTTTACTTTCGGTAATTGAATTTACCATCATTTTAACTATATCTATTATTTGAATTTTATTAGTTTCATAAACTTTAATTAAAAAATCAGTTAAAGTAGGTGCGTCTTTAAAATAAGCTGAATAATCATCAATGATATGAGTAATAATTTCTTTTAATTCTTCAATTATTTTAGAGACTGTTTTTTTATTGCTATATACTACTTGTGCAAAGGATTTTGATATAGTAGTTGAAAAAGGAATAAAGTTTTTATCATCTAAAAAATCATCTAATAGTGAAAAAATAACTTCTTTTAAAGTTTGATTTTTATAGTTATTTTTAAAAAAATCACTTAAAACAAATTTTCTTAATGAATCATAAATAATATTATGATCAAAAACTGCATTTTTAATAATTTGTTCTATTTCTTTTGATTGAATATATTCAACTGGTTTTGAATCTATTAATATTTCTACATCACGTTTAATTTTGTTAAATATTTTACCAAAAATACCAGTATGAATAAATTCGATAATTACTTGCTTTAAAAAATTATTATCTCCATTTTGTTTAATGATATTATCAACAATTCTTTCAAAATTAGGAAAATTTTCTATTTTTAAACCGATGTTATTTAAAGCATTTCTCATATAACTTTTGATTTGATCAAAGTCAAAAATTAATTCATCTTTTGATAAATAGTTTTCTAATAATGTTTCAATATCAATATTAGGATTTAATGCAATAAATTTAGTTATATTTTGATTTATTGTATTATTTTCAAAATCATAAGAAACATCAAAAGTATTATTATTTAAAGCATAAACTCCATAAACTAAAAGTTTAATTTGATTATTTGTATATTTTTTAAAATTAATAACTTGTTTATAAGAACCTTTATCACTTCTTTCAAATTCAGTAATTTCTTTATTTAAATTGTTTTCACGGTTGGGATTATAAGACATTTTTAAAAAGATATCTTGAGCCATTTTTTTATAACCTAAAATATCGGGATGAATATCGAAAATATTACTTGCAAGTTCTTTTGATTCTAATTTTCATAATTCTTTATTAAATGAATTAATGTAATTTACATTATTTTGTAAAGCAATATCTTTTAAAACATTATTTAAAGAATTAATAACAAAATCTGAAAAATTTTCTTTTACTTTTGCATATTTTTTATCTATCATATTAGTAATACGCACAAAAGGCATTGGATATGAAATAATGTTAATATTTAGATCAGGATTAATTTTACGTAGTTTATTTAAAAGTAATGTATATTTTTTTGTAATATCAATTTTAAATTTTTGAGATTGTTGAATAAATTTATCATATTTAGTTTTAATTTCTACATCATTTTCTTCTGAATCTTGAATACTTAAAACACTTATTAAATCAAATAAATCAACATATGAAAGATAATCATTTGCTCCTAAACTAATTGTTAGCAAATTAGCTTTTTTAAGTTCATCTATTAATTTTCCAGTTTGATTATTTTCAACTTGAAAATCATTAAATAAATATTTTAATCTATCTTCAGAATACATCTTAATAGGATTTTTAGGTGATTTATCTAAAGAAAGATCAAAAGCTAAATTATTTTTAATCTTTTTATATTCATCTGAATTAATATCATATGAAGATGGATCAAGTAAATACAATCAATCATCTACAGTTGTACCAGTTAAACCAAAATTGATATAACTAGATAATTTTGTATTTTCATCATTTGTCATTTTGATTGCATTTGCAAGATATGAAGGATAACTAAGACCTTCTATTTTATTTGTTTCGATGTTTAAATATCCACCTTGATCATAACCAAATTTAGCATTAAAACCAGCTGCTATACTATCACCAATAGCAACATATTTAATATCATCTTCTAAAGTTGAAACATCACTTTTTAAATTTAAATCAACATGAATTTCAGCAGGTGTTTCAGTTTTTTTGCTCAAAATTATTGATAAAGGTGCTGCAAATGAAACAGCTACAACAACGGATAAAAATCCTAATGTTATTTTTGCAGATTTTTTCATAATTACCTCTTTTATCCTAATGAAACATCTTCATAAATATAACGATATTTAGTTACATAAGATTTTTGATTTCCTCAAACTAAAATAGTTGAAGTTATACCTAATTGTCCTATAAACATATAAATAATTAAAAACAATTTCGATGTTAAATTAAGTTTTTCTGTTATGCCTGTACTTAATCCTGAACTACCAAAAGCAGAACATACTTCAAAAAATGCAGATACAATTGTATATTGTTTTTCATTTTTTGAAAGATTAGCTGGAGTTAGATCAGATAAATTAAATGAGACAATAAATGTACCAATTAATATTAAAATCAGTCCTATAGTTAAAATATTAATAGCTTTAATTAATGTTTCTTTACCTATTTGTCTATTAAAACTATTAATGGTATTTCTACCTCTAATTGTATTAAAAATACTTAGGAAAATAATAGCGACAGTTATATTTCTAATTCCTCCTGCAGTTGAAACAGGTGCAAAACCAATAAACATTAAAACAGCATGTAAAAGTATTGTTTGATTTGAAAAATGATAATAATCAACTGTCGAGAATCCTGCACTTCTTGTACTCAAAGTATTAAAAATAATTGCAAAACTTTTATTAAAACTATTTCCGTATTCATTTTGATGTCAAAAACCATTAGGATTTTTATTAATTACTTCAAATAAAAAAGTAAATAAAATTCCAATTGTTGTGACTAAGAAATAAGTTGTTAAATTTAATTTTGTAAATAATGTAAATTCATAACGTTGTTTCTTGATTTTTGCTTGAATTTTTTTATAAAAATCATATATTGTAGGATAACCCATCCCACCTGCTAGAATTAAAATAATAATTCAAATTTGTAATACATAACTACTATTATATGCATTAATGGAATTTGGACCAATGATATCAAAACCAGCATTATTAATAGCACTAATACTTTCAAATGTTGCGTATCTTAATGAAAGTAAAATATTGTTATGTGGATTATATTTTTGTTTAAGATATGGATTAAAATGTTCTATGTCATTATTTATTAATGCTTTTTGATCACTAAAAAAACCTTCATTACTAAAATAAAAATAAAATGTCATAAAAATAATGCTAGTAAATAAAAGAATAAATAATGTAGTTAATGATACTTTAATAATATTTTGAGTATCTCCTACAACAGTTGAACCTCGTTCAACTTGAATTAAATCACGTTTAAAGTGACTGGTTTTAGTTTTAAACATCCATCCAAATAACATTCTTAAAATGTAGAGTTTTAAAGTAAAGAAACCAAAACCACCAATTAAAATTCCGATTGCTATAACAGATTGACCAAATTCATTAAAACCTTCACTTATATTGATGTTACTTAATCCAGTATCACTAAAAGCACTAGCAGCAATAAATAAAGCATCACCATAATTAAAATCTGGCTTTTCAACAAGCATATTTTTATGACTAATAGGTCAGTATAAAAATAAAGATAAAATAATTGTAATAATTAAATAAACTAAAAAGATGTATTTTATTTTACCAGTTTGCTTTAAATAATAAAATATATTTTTGCCGTTTATATTTCATTTTTTTAAACGGTGTCTTGTATTTTTCATAGTGAAATTTTACCTTAATAATCATTTTTTTTATGATAATTTTTATAAATTTATAATTTATACATTTTTTAAACGTGAATTTTTAATCATAAAAATTATTTATTTTAATTAACTTTATTACAAAAAAGATAGTAAAATACTATTATAATTACAGTTTTTCAAGAGGTAATAAAAATGAAAAAACAAAAAAAATTTTCTGAAATTTGTATCATTGGAATGGGTAGATATGGACAAAGTGTTGCAAACAATTTATTAAAAAAATCTGCTAATATAAGTTTAATCTTAATTGATAAAGATGAAAAAAATCTTTTAAGTTATAAAAATGAAGTTTCTAAAATTTATGTTGCAGATGCAGCGGATCCTAAAGTACTAAAATCATTAGGTATAATCGAAAGTGATGCAGTTGTTGTTGCTACTGGAGATAATGTAGAAATTGTTGCTTCTTTACAAGAAATTGGGGTAAAAAACATTATCAGCAGAGCAAATAGTGAAAGACATGCAAGGGTTTTAAAACAAATTGGAGTAAGTCAAATTATTAGTCCAGAACAAGAAGCAGGAATTAAAACAGCAATAATCGTTGCTAATCAATCATTTTTAAGATACTCACAAGATTTAGAAGATATTGGAGAAGAATTTGTAATTGGAACTTGTTATATTAAAAATGCAGAAATTTTTGATAAACAAATTAGAGATTTAGATTTAAGAAAAAGAAACACTAACATTGTGTTAATCCAAAGACAAAACACAAGTTTTTTACCTGATGGTAATTTCCGAATCCAAAAAGATGATTTAATAACTGCAATTGCTAAAGTTGAAGATTTAAATAGTGTTTTTGACTGATTTTCAGAATACGAATAATTAAATAATGAAAATACCTTTTCAATCGGGTATTTTTTTGTATTTTAGATAATTTCAATTAATTTTTAAGTGTATTTTGTTAAAAATCGTGTAATTTTGTTAAAATTATAAAATATATTAATATTTTAAATTCAATTTCTAGTGGGGTAAAAGAAATGAAAACTAATTATATTTTTGTTACCGGTGGTGTAATAAGTGGAATAGGAAAAGGAATAAATGCAGCAAGTATTGGAAGATTATTAAAAGCAAGGGGTTTTAGTGTTTTTTCAATGAAACTTGATCCATATTTAAATGTTGATCCTGGAGTTTTAAGTCCTTTTGAACATGGCGAAGTATATGTAACTGAAGATGGTGGAGAAACTGATTTAGATTTAGGACACTATGAAAGATTTATTGGTGAAAACTTAAGCAAATTATCTTCTATTACAAGCGGAAAAATATTTCAAAAATTACTACAAAAAGAACGAGATGGACAATTTAAAGGAAAAACAGTTCAAATTGTCCCACATTTTACTGACGAAATTGAAAAAATAATTTTAGATATTGAAACAAATAAAAACCCTGACTTTGCAATTATTGAAATAGGTGGAACAGTTGGTGATTTAGAAAGTAATTCATTTTTTTATGCATTAGCACAAATAAGATACAAAATGCGTGATAAAGTCTTTTTTATTCATACCTCATATGTACCTTTTTTAGAAGCTAGTGGAGATTTTAAATCAAAACCTACTCAACATTCCATTAGTTTATTAAGAGAACTTGGAATAAATCCTAATTTAGTCATTTTAAGAAGTCATAAAACACCAAGTCATTATGTTGTACAAAAAGTTGCAAAATATACTTTTTTAAATGAAGAAAACATTATTCCAGTTCCTGATTTTAAACAAGTATATAAAATGCCTTTATACTTAGAAAAACATAAAGTAAGCCAAATAATTTTAAAATATTTTAATATTAAAGATAAAAAACCTAACTTACAAAATTGAAAACATTTTGTTTCATTAATCGAAAAAAAATATGAAACAAAATTAAATATTGGAATGGTGGGTAAATACATTACATTTGAAGATGCTTATAAATCAATTATCGAAGCATTAAAAATATCAAGTGCTTATGAAAATGTAAATATCGTTCTTAAATGAATAGATTCAGAAAAAATTGAAAATCAAAATGATGCAAAACATATGTTAGAAAATATTAATGGAGTAATCATTTTACCTGGTTTTGGTCAAAGAGGAATTGAAGGAAAAATCGAAATTGCAAATTACACTAGAAAGCATTTAATTCCAACGTTAGGAATTTGTCTTGGAATGCAAATTATGTCTATTAATCAAGCTAGATTAAAAGGTATAAAAAATGCAACTAGTTTTGAATTTAAAACAGATAATAAAGATGAAGTATATGTTTTAGATTATATTAGAGGAAAAGATTCTCATGAACTTTTAGGTGGAACTTTAAGACTAGGAGCAAGTGATACAAAAATTAAAAAAGATACATTAGCATATAAAATATATCAACAAGAAATTATTAGCGAAAGACATAGACATCGCTATGAAATAGTTGAAAAATATCGTAATATAATTGATGATGGAGATTTTATTTTTTCAGGTGAAGAACCAAATAATCATTTAGCAGAAATTTGTGAATTAAAATCCCATCCATTTTATATTGGAACACAATATCATCCAGAATTTAATGCAAGACCATTAAGTCCTCATCCATTATTTAGTAGTTTCATAAAATCAATTAAAGAAGGAAAATAATATGACAACAGATTATAAAAATACATTATTAATGCCTAATACTGATTTTTCTATGAAAGCAGATTTAGCAAATAAAGAAATAGAATACCATAAATATTGAAATGAAATTAATTTATACCAACAAATTTTAAAAAATAACAAACAAAAACCAAGTTTTATTCTACACGATGGACCTCCTTATGCAAATGGAAGTATTCACGTTGGACATGCTTTAAATAAAATATTAAAAGACATCATTGTAAGACAAAAATCAATGTTAGGTTTTTATAGTCCTTTTGTAGCAGGTTGAGATACTCACGGTTTACCAATAGAACATAAAATGCTACAAATTGCTAAGAAAAATCAAAATGATTTTAAAGTTGATGAATTAAGAAAAGCTTGTGCTGAATATGCATTAAGTCAAGTTGAATTACAAAAAGAAGAATTTAAAAAATTATCGCTTTTAACTGATTTTAGTGATATTTATGTAACATTAGATAAAAAAATGGAAGCAAATCAATTACGTCTTTTAAAAGAAATGATTAAAAAAGGCTTAATTTATAAAGATTTTAAACCTATTTATTGATCTCCTTCATCACAATCAGCATTAGCAGAAGCAGAAGTTGAATATGCAGATCATATTTCACCTTCAATGTATGTTGCATTTAAAGTAATAGAAGGAAATGAATTTATTTTAAAAGATGATTATGTTGTTATTTGAACAACAACACCTTGAACTTTAATTGCAAACAGTGGAGTATCTGTTAATTCAGAATTTGATTATGTTTTAGTATCACATGATAATAAAAATTATGTTGTAGCACAAAAATTACTTCCAGAACTAGTTTCATTATTTAAATGAGATGAATACAAAATTCTTAAGACTTTTAAAGGTGATAAGTTATTAAACATTAAATATCAATCACCTATAAATAAATTAATTGCTCCAGTAGTAGAAGGACATCATGTTACACTTGAAAGTGGTACTGGATTAGTTCATATGGCTCCATTATTTGGTGAAGATGACTTTTTAATTGGTAAAAAACATAATTTAGAAATGATAATGCATGTTGAAGATGATGGAAAATTAAATCATTTTGCTGGTGAATATGAAAATTTATTTTATGAAGATGCAAATATCAAAATAGGTCAATATTTAGTTGAACAAAATTTACAATTAGCATTTAAAAAAATAAAACACTCATATCCTCATGATTGAAGAACTCACTTACCTATTATTTATCGTGCAACTCCGCAATGATTTGTTAGTTTAAAACCTATTAAAGAAAATATTTTAGATTCTATTAATAAAGTGCAAACATTTAATGAATGATCAAAAAGAAGATTACATTTAATGTTAGAAGCACGTCAAAGCTGAACAATTAGTAGACAAAGAGCATGAGGTGTACCGATTACTATTTTTTATGATAAACATAAACAACCAGTGACAAACGACGAAATTTTAGATTATGTTATTAACTTAGTTGAAGAACATGGAACTGATATATGATATAAATCTGCAGTTGATGATTTATTACCTGAAAAATATCGTAATTTAGGTTATACTAAAGAAAATGATATTATGGACGTTTGATTTGATTCAGGTTCAACATCTATAGGTCTAAAACCAGGTGGAATTGAAGCTCCTTATGATTTATATTTAGAAGGAAGTGACCAATACAGAGGATGATTTAATTCATCAATGATAAATTCAGTTGCTTGAAGAAATCAAAGTCCTTATAAACAACTATTAAGTCATGGATTTGTTTTAGATGGTAAAGGACAAAAAATGTCAAAATCTAAAGGAAATGTTGTTAAACCTTTAGATGTTGTTTCAAAATATGGTGCAGATATTTTAAGATTATGAGTTGCTAATAGTGAATATACTAGCGATGTTACAATTGATGATAAAATCATGCAACAAAACATTGAAATTTATCGTAAATTAAGAAACACTTTTAAATTTATGTTAGGTGCTATTAGTGATTTTGAATACGAAGACATTAAATTAGAAGGAATTCATCTTTTAATTGCAAACAGACTAGCTAAATTAAAAAATAAAATTATTGAAGATTATAATAATTATCGTTTTATTAACATAATAAAAAATATTAATAATTTCGTAATTGATTTAAGTAGTTATTATATTTCTATATCAAAAGATTCTTTATATGCAGATTCAAAAAATAATCTAGAAAGAAAACAAATTCAATTTAATTTATACCAAATCACTTATACTTTAATGATTGCACTTGCACCAATTTTACCTACTACAAGTGAAGAAATTTATAAATTCTTCCCACAAAAAAACAAAAAACAATCAGTACATTTAGAAAATTTCTTTACAGAAGCTACTTTTAATGAAGAAATGGAAAATCAATGAAAAGAATTTTTCGAACTAAAAGACTTAGTTTATAAAAACATTGAATTGGCGATCCAAAATCAAGAAATAAAAAGACAAAATGAAGCTCATGTAATTATACATTCTCATTCTGAATTTTTAAAATCACTTGATTTAGTGAAATTATTAATGGTTGCAAAAGTAAGTTTTGGAAACGAAATGACAGTAACTAAATTACAAGATTCAGAAAAATGTCAAAGATGTTGAAACCATTTTGAAAAATCTCAAATGGTAAAAGATGTGTGTTTAAGATGTCAAAGTGTTTTAGATGAAAAACATTAAAAAAATCGATAAAGAAGAATTAAAAAACAAGATAAAAACACACTTTAAAGAAAATCAAAAACAAATCATCATTAACTTTATATCTTTTTTTCTATTATTTGCTTTTTTATTATTTATAGACTTAATTATTAAACAAATTTTTTATGTTGATGGTGAAAATATTAATTATGGTGATAAAAGAGTAACGGATTGAAAAATTATTGCTTTTGGTTCATTTTTACATAAAGGAACAACATTATTTGGACAAAAATTACCAAACTCTGTTTTACACTTTTTTAGTTTTGTAGTTTTTATAGTAAGCATTATTGCTTGTTTATTAATTAAAACAAAACGAACTTTTGTAATCGTTTTTGCACTTGCTATTATTTGCGCAGGAACATTTGGAAATATGATTGATAGAATGATTTATTTAGGAGTAAGAGATGTAATTTTTATTCCTTGAGGTAGAAACTGACTTCCTGGTGGAATATTTAACTTTGCTGATGTTACAATTGCAATTGGAGCGATATTTACAATTATTTATATTTTAGTAATTACAATAATTAATTTATATAATGATAAAAATAAAGAAAAAACTACAACTCAACAAATCAATACTGAAAATATCAACTATAATCAAGAAAATAATGAATTATAATATAAAATTAAATTATAACTTTGATATTTTTAAGGAGAAAATATGATAAATGTTAACGAATTTAAACCTGGTATAACTTTTGAAATGGATGGAAATATTTATGTTGTTTTAGAATCACAACACTCAAAACAAGGTCGTGGTCAAGCAACTGTTAAAGCTAAAGTAAAAGACTTACGTTCAGGATCAATTACTATTAAATCTTGAACAGGTGGAGATAAAGTTAAACCTGCTAGAATTGAAAAAACTTCAATGAATTTTTTATATTCAGATGGAGTAAACATAATTTTAATGGATCAAAATACTTTTGAACAAGTAGAAATTGCTATTAGTAAAATTGAATGAGAAATGAATTTTTTAGTACCTTCTTCAAATGTATTAGTAAGAAAATATGAACAAGAAATTCTAGACATAGAATTAGCACCAAACGTAGAATTAAAAGTAACAGAAGCACCAGAAGCTGTAAAAGGAAATACAACCAACAATCCACAAAAGAAAGTTACAACAGAAACAGGATTTATTGTAGAAACACCTATGTTTATAAAAGAAGGTGAAACTATTTTAGTATCAACTGAAACTGGTAAATACGTAGGAAGAGCAAATAAGTAATAAATGAATAATTTTATCAAAGTAAATTCAAAAATGAATATGTCTTACTACATTCATGAACAAGTTTTAGTAGAAACAATAAACAAATTATTTTTGTTTTTAGAAAATATAAAATTAGTTGGTTCAATTAACTTAGAAATTGAAAAACCCAAAAATAATATCTCTTATTTAATAAAATATCAAATAAGAAAAAATAGTGATTTTGTTTTTGAAACTAAAAATTTGTTATTTTTAATTGAACAAAAAATTTTTAGTTTAATAAATAAAAAACCCACAAATATAACTCTGAAATTTTGTGGTGAATTTTAGCATAGATACCATTTATATCTATGCATTTTTTTGATTTTAGTAATAAAAATTAAACACAACTAAAAAAATAAATAAAAAGGAGAAATATGAAAAGAAAATTCACTGAAAAAAGTTTTATATTTTATGGAATTAACTTTATAGTAGGTTTTGGATTTATTGCTACTATTCAAAGTGTAATAAAAAATGGTAATTATTCTTTATTAATTTTTGTTATTACATCTTTTATTGCTGCTGCAATTATGTTAGCATTTGCACGTGGAACACAATATTTTGGAAATCAAATTGGAGGTTCTTATGCATATGCAAAAGAAGCTTTTCCAAAAAGTAAATGGTTTTGATTTTTAAATGGTTGAAATCAATTTATGCAAGCTCCTTTATTTTCGGCAACTTCACCTTTATTTTTTTCAACTATTGCAAGTTTGTTTGTTAATGATGAAAAATATCAGATTTTATTATTAATTATATCTTTAATATTTTTTGTTACCTTAACTATCATTTCTTCTTTTAGTTTACATATTTCTAAAAAAGTTATTTTAGCTACTGCTATTATCAAATGAATTGTGTTTGCTTTAATTTTAGGTGTAATAGTTTATTTAGTTTCTACAAATCCAACACCTAATCTTTTTACTAAAAATAGTTCAATTCAAAAAATTACTCCATTTATTATTATTAATTCCATTTTAAGTTTTATTTATGCATATGGAGGTATAGAAGGACTTGCAGGACTTTCTACAAATGTAAAAACTAAAAATTTTAAAAAAATATTATTTTATCTTTTCGGCTTTGTTATCTTTATTTATTTAGTATTTTTTCTATTATTTTCATTTATTCCTTCATTTCAAGCAGGACAAGGTGATTATGTTGCTATTATAATGAAAAATACATTAGGTACAGCTGGATTAATAATATTTGCTATTGGTCTTTTATTTAAACAAATGACTTCAACTATTTTTTCAATGGTTTATTACTCAAAAACCATAGTTCCTTTAGCATTAGATAATTTTTTACCATCTTCGTTTGCTAAAGTAGCAAAAAATAATCAACATAAAAATGCAATTAAATTTGTAACTATTATTAGCATTTTTTCAATGATAATATTTACTATATTACCAAAATTAATCGGAGCTACTGATTCATTTACAACTATTTTATCTGCAGGAAATTTAGTGTTTTTTGTTTTATACTTAAACACCTTAATTTCTATTTTACACGTATCATTTAAAAGAAAAGAATTTAAAATACCAATTTGAGAAAAAATTTTTTATATGATTGCAACATCATTAATAATAGTGATTTTATTAATTTCTTTTATTCCTCCGATTATTAATGAAACATATGAACCATCACAATTATTAGTAATATTAAGTTATGTTTCCTTTATGATTTTAGGATTTATTGTTTGAATTTGTTATATTCTTATTAAAAGACTTAATCCTTTACATAAATTTACAATTAATTTAACAAAACAAATAAAAACTAAACAACAATTAGACAATATACAACCAACTGGTATTAATGCAATTATTAAACAATTATTTTTTACTAGTTTGAAATCAAAAGAAAAATTTATTTTATTAACTCACCAAAATGAATTTTCAATAAAACTAATTATTAATTTACTTACATCTGCATTAAATTTTCATAATAAAATAAATGAACTTCCAACAAACATAGTATATAAATTAAATACAGAACAACTTGCTTTTAGTAAAAAAAATATCAACACTATTTTTTATAATATTTTAAGCACTAAAAATCCCCAAAATACAAATATTATTTTATTTATAGAAAATATAAATTTACTAAATGATGATATTTTAGAAATTTTAAAAACATTTAAAAATAAAACTAATATAAAAATTATTGCATCAACTCAAAATGTTAATGAACATATTAAATACAATGAAATCTTTAATTTTATTTCATTAGAAAACTTATCTAAACTTCAAAAACAAGACATAATTTTATATGCAAAAGATCAACTTGTTTCTGAACATAACTTAATAATTGATAATGATGTTAATCAACTTCTAATAAAAATGATAAAAAATAATATGAATTTTAATTTTATTTTAAATCAAATAGATAATGCAGCTGCATATATAAAAACTCACAATAATCAATGATTTAAACATATTGATTCATTAAATCAAACAAAAATTAATTTAGAATATCAAAAAATAGCAAATCAAAAATTAAATAATAATAAAGATGTAATTATTTTAAATAATCAAATAAAAAATCTTGAAGATGAAATTACTACTTTACAAGACAATTATTTATGAGAACAAAATATTGCTCAAAAATTAATTTTAAGCTTACAACAACAAAAATTTTATCAACAAAAAATTCAAGAATATAAAGATAGCGATAATATTTCAGTTGCATATTTATTAGAAAATCAAATCATTGTTCAAATTCAAAAAGAAATAGATGATTTAAAAAATAAAATTAAAAATTTTCAAGCTTATAAAATTAATATCACAAAAGAAATATTTTTAAAAGCAAATAAAAGCATAACTATTTAATAGTTATGCCTTGTAATAACAGAGAAATTTCTGTGTTTTTTTATAATTTCTCTTTAATTTGTTTTGCTATTAACACAATATTTCTTAAAAATGCCTCTTTTTCAGAAACACCTAATGTTTTAATAATAGCTTGAACACTACTAAAATCATATTCAAAATTGTTTAAATTTAATGATTCTAAAATTAAAAAAGAAATCATATTTTCTTCTAAAAGTGTATTATCTAACACACCTTTATAATTATCATATTTTAAAATGATTCGAATTAACATTTTCAATAAACTTAATGATAATAAATTGTCATAGTAATTTATAAAAATTTCTTTTGTTTCAAAATTAATTTGTTCATCATTGACATCTGATAATGTTGCTTTAATATTAAATTTTAATTTTTCTAAATACTTGGTTAAGGTTTTTTCTAATGTTTCGTATGAATATTGTTTTTGGTGTTTTTTTAAGCTTTCAGTTAATTGATTATCACCAAAAACAGGAATTAATGATACTATTTTTTTCTTAAAAGTAGACACTATTCCATTTTTAATTTTTTCTTTCGTTTCATCATCTGCATATTCTCATTGTAATAGTTGATTTTCATTATCTTTAACAATAAAAGTTTTTTCTTTATAACCAATAATATATGCGGCTTTTTCGCCTTTTTTAATTTGACCACCACGTTTTTTTCATTGATTAAAAGTTAAAAATTTATTTGCTACATTATTTTGTTTAAATAAAAGTCATTGATTTGCAACATCATAAGGAAGAAATTTGCTAAGCAATTTTAAATTTAAAATAACGTTTTCAGATGAAGAAAAAAAATTATTATTTTGTTTTTTTATATATTCTAATCGCTCTAACAAATTAGAATTTAACTTCATATTTTCTAAATTAGAAATAGTAATATACTGGAACAAGGTTACTCTCCTTTGTTTCATTATTTCATTTATACGTATTACCATCTTTTGTTTTTAATTCACCATTATTAGATGAACTTACTTTTATAGTACCTATTATATTACCAATAGCTCCAAATGCTAAAGGTAATAAAGCACCTAAAAATGCAATAAAACTTCCACCTTCTAATTCAACTGCTTTTGAGTATTCCATTTCTTTAAAATTATCCACGAGTTCTATTCCATTTTCTTTCTTTGAAACTGGTATCTTTAAATTCTTTTAATGGTTTTAATATACCTTGTCTTGCTTGTTGAATTGTTAAATTATATGATTTAATTTGTTCATTTAGTGCCACTTTCAATCAATCTCCTCTACGATATATAACTTGTTCTTTTACTTTTATAAAAGATGTTTTTACTATTTCATATATATTATTAATTTGTTGTTTATCTAATCCTAAACGGTTTTGTAATTCTTGGTTAAATTCTTCATCTTGAACATCAAATAAATTACTAATATTTAAACTATTAAGCGTTAAAATTAAGAAATTTTGAACAATGTGTTCTGATAGGTATAAGTCCTTATTATTTCATAAATCAGCAACATAATTAATATCATTAATCATTAATTGTAATACTTTTATTTTTTCATTTACAATTTCATGAGCATAAGAATGTTTAGAATTTATGTATAAATTATTAATTGCACTATTTTCTTGTCTTAATGTTTGAATTTGACTTCTTAAATCTCGATTTTCTCTTTCAAGATTTGATATATTATTTTTTAAAGATGCTATTTGTTGTTTGTTATTATCAATTTCACTAATAAATGAATTTCTTTGATTATTTAAATTATTTATATTTTGTTCTAAACTACTTTTTTGGTTATTTAATGTTAGAATTTCAGATCTTAGTGCTTCTATATCTCTTAAATTTTTACTTATATCTCTTTTGTTTTTATCGATTTCAGTTGCATTAGATATTTTATCTACATTTAATTGTTCGATATTTTTCTTTTGTTGTTCAACTGAATGTTGTAAATTAGTAATTTCTAAATTTTTATTATCAATTAAAATTAATAAATTATTATAATCGTTGTTTTTATTACCTAATTGTACTTTTAATGTTTTTACATTATTTTTTAAATTTTCATTTTCTTCACCTAAATTTTCAATACTTTGTTCTAAAAGTGTAATTTGTTCTTGATTTTTTGCTAAAAGTGTGTTATTTACTTCTATTTGTTTTTGTAATCTATCTATTTCATTACGTAAGTTTAAAATAGTTTCATTTAAATCATTTAATTTAGCTAAATTAGTATTATTTAATTCAGAATATTTAATTAAAATATCTTCAAAATAATTGTTTAAATTTTGTATATATTCAGTAATATCATTTTTGAAAGTTAAAATTGTTGCTCCATTGTCTAATAATTCATTTAAATTAGAATTTTCATTAATGTAATTTACTAATTTAGCATATGCTTCTTTTAAACTATCATATGTGGGATTATTTTTATAATATTCTTCTAAAATAGAATTATTTACTAAATAATCTGCATTTTTTAAGTAAAATGTTTTTAAATTTTCTATACTAGTTTGATAATTATTGACAATATTAATAAAATCATTTTTAATTTTATTTAATTCAAGATTTTTTTGTTCAACTAAAGCTTTATCTGAATTTATTTTTTTATTTTCATCTGATAATTTATTATTTACTAAAATAAGTTCTTGATTTTGAGTACTTATTTGTTGATTTTCTAAACTTAATTGACTATTTACTTTATTGTTTAAATCAATTTGATTTTGTAAATTATTGTTTTGATTTTGAAACTCTACGTTCTTAAATCTAAGATTTTCATTAGCTGAATGTAAGTTCTGATTTTCTAAACTTAATTGACTATTTTCTTTATTTTTTAAATCAATTTGATTTTGTAAATTATTGTTTTGATTTTGAAACTCTAAATTTTGAGAAGTAAGATTTTCGTTAGCTGAATGTAAGTTCTGATTTTCTAAACTTAATTGACTATTTTCTTTATTTTTTAAATCAATTTGATTTTGTAAATTATTGTTTTGATTTTGAAACTCTAAATTTTGAGAAGTAAGATTTTCATTAGCTGAATGTAGATTATGATTAATTACATTTAACTCTTGATTTTCTTGATTTTGTTTAAAAATTTGAGATTCTAGTAAAGAGTTTTTAGTAGTTATATCTTTATTTTTAGATATAAGTTCTTGATTAGCTGAATTTAAGTTCTGATTTTCTAAACTTAATTGTTCATTTTGATTAGTTTGTTTAGTAATTTCTGATTCTAATAAATTATTTTTATTTTTTATATCTGAATTTTGTAAAATAAGTTTTTTGTTTTCTTCTAATTTACTTTTAATAATTAAGTTTTTATCTTTAATAGTATTTGATTTAATGTAATTTATTTTAGTTAGTATTAAAGTCGGAATAGTAATAGCTGCTGATGCTAATAAAATACAAGCAAAAATAACAAGTTTTTTATCTGTTTTTTTGTTTTTAACTTTTATAAAACTAAAATTTTTATTTTTTGTATTATGCATTTTCTCCTTTCACTATTTAAAGTAAAAAACCTAAGAAAAAAATAAAAAAAGATGCACCAATTTTAGTGACATCTATAAACTATTTTTTGTTATTTTATTCTACTAAATAATATTTCATTTACATTAATTTGTTTATTATCAAATTTATTATTAATATTTATTAAATTAAAATCAAGTTTATCAATATTTAAAAACTCTGAAATTTTTTGCATATTATTAGGTAATACAACACTAAGCATAACAGCTACTGCATATATTCCATTTAATAATGTATTTAAAACTATATTTAATCTTTGTAAATTATCTTTTAATTTTCAAGGAGTGGTTTTATCTATATATAAATTTAATGTTTTTGATAAACTAATAGCTTCTTTTAATGCTTTGTCGATTTCAAAGTTATCAAAGTAATTTTGATAGTTGATAAAATATTGTTCAATATTTTTATAAACTTCTAAATCTAATGATTCTAAATTATCTTGGTCATAAAAAGTTCCGTTTGAAAAACTTTGATTTATCATTGCTGATGTTCTATTTACTAAGTTACCAAAATTATTGGCTAAATCAGAATTTAAACAATTTTTAAAGGCAATTTCATCATATACACCATCATTATCAATTGAAAATTGTGACATAAAAAAATATTTAGTTTGTTCTGCTCCATATGTTTCGATTAATTTATAAGGATCAACTACATTACCTTTAGATTTAGACATTTTTCCTTCACTGGTAATAATTCAACCATGACTTAATATTTTAGTAGGTAAATTAATATCTAAACTTTTTAGAAAAATAGGTCAATAAATACAATGGAATCTTGTAATTTCTTTACCAACAATATGAACTCTTTGAGTTCCATTAACTCAATATTTTTGATACAAACTATCATCTTCTTCTAAATAATTTAAAGCAGTTAAATAATTAAATAAAGCATCTAATCATACATAAATTACATGTTTAAATTTAGATTCACAAGCAACTTGAATACCTCAATCAAAACTTATTCTAGTTACACTTAAATCTTCAAGACCCTTATTAATAAAATTATTTAAAAGTTCATTTTTTACTTTCGAAGAACTAATAAATTTAGAATTATTTTCATAAAAATCAATAATTCATTGATTAAATCTTTTCATATCAAAGAAATATGTTTCTTCTGTTATTTCTACTAATTCATGACCACTTGTAGGATGATAATATTTATTATCTTTTTCAATGGCTTGAGTTTTGGTTAAATATTCTTCATCACTTATTGAATATAAGCCTGAATATTGGCCTAAATAAATATAACCTTTTTCAAGCATTTTTTGAAAAATCTTTTGGATTGTTAAAATATGTTTAGGAGATGTAGTACGACTAAAAAAATCATAATGTAAATTAGCTTTATTTCATAAATCTTTAAATTGTTCACTTGCTTGATTTACAAATTCTAATGTATCAATATTTGCTTTTTGAGCTGCTTTTTGAATTTTTTGTCCGTGTTCATCAATACCTGTAACTAAATAACAGTCATATCCATTTAATTTTTTGAAATTATATAAAGTATTAGCTATAGTTGTTGTATAAAAATGTCCTATATGTAATTTACCATTAGGATAATAAATTGGTGTTGAAATATAAAAAGTTTTTTTATTCATAATTACTCCTCGATTTTAATTGGTTTATATAATTTTTTTACTTTTTGAGTATATACGTGATTGTTTTTATTTTGGGGATGTAAATAAATATTTTCTAAATAATAAGTACCTCAACCTGTATTAAATCTAGCTTCTACTAAACAAAATTTAGCAACGTCATTAACTCTAGGATAAACAAGCTGAATTCGTTTAGGTTCAAAATTATATTTTCGCATTAAACTAATACAATCTATAAATCTACTCATAGGTAAAACAATAGCTAAATAACCTTTTTGTTCAATGATTTTACTACTTTTTGAAATTAGTTGTTCTAAATTTAAAGTAATTTCATGAGTGGCAATTTCTTTAAATTTATTTGTATTTTTCCGTTTGATATTGTTTAATTCATTATAATATGGTGGATTTGCTACAATGAGTTGATATTTTTTAAAGCGATTATTTCCAATTTCATTACATAAATATTGAACATATTGATTAAAATCTCCATGAATTATATTTATTTTATTTTCTAAATTATTCATTTTTACATTATACAAAGCAAGTTCACAAGCTTCTTTTTGAATCTCTAGTGCATCAATATGAATTTTATTAGCACGATTAGCAATAAAAATACTTAATGCACCATTATTTGTACCAACTTCTAAAATATGCTGAATTTTTCGATTTAAGCTACAAAAATTTCCAAGTAAAATAGTATCAACTGAGTAGTTAAACATTTCTTTATCTTGATAAATTTCCAAACCATCTTGATATCCTAAATTATTTTTCACTCAACTAGATTTCATGAGTTAATTATAACAAAAATTAAGTTCTAAAGTACTTAAGATAACAAAATAAAAAATAAATTTTTGTATGTTAGTTTCTAAAATTTAATAGCTTTTTTAGAAAATTTTAAGTAAATTTATATATATATATATATTGTGTAAAATTAAAATTATATAAATACAAAAAAGGATAATAAAATGGGTTCTCATAAAAGTAAAATAAAAATACTTTTACTTTCAATTTTCTTTGGATATGTTGGATGAGATAAATATTATGGTGGTAGGTATTACTAGGATTTTTTAAAACCATAACTTTAGATGGATTAGGAATCTGATGAATTGTAGATATTATTCTAGCAATTTTTGGATTACAATGAGATGTTAATTCTTCTACAGTAAAAAGAAAATTATCAACATTAATAATTCTTACTATTTTTTACCTGGAGTGATAGAATCTATGCTGGAAGAATTCTTTTAGGATTTTTAAAAGCATTTACATTTAGTGGTTTAGGAATTTGATGAATTATCGATATTATTTTTGCAATAGCAAAAAAATATAAATTCATACGGAAACTACATAGTATAGTAAAGAATTAATATTCTAAATTCCATACAATATTAAAATATCAAGGCAAAATCGTACTTGATATTTTATTTAGAAAAATTTGAATTTTTATTAAATTATTATTGTATTTGTTATAAACACAGTACTAAAAACCATTTTTAAAATAAAATTTTAAGTAATTTTTATTGAAAAAAAGCATTTTATTTTCTTTATTTTTCAATATAGTTTTATAATTTTATTATATTAAAAAAAGAAAAAATAAATTTATAAGGAAAATAAAGTAAAAAAAATGAAAAAATCTAAAAAAATATTATTTAGTTTTGCAAGTTTAGGGGTTGCTCTTTCTTTAGTTTCTGTTCCTTTTATAGCTGCAGCTTGTACACAGGCTAAAAGTGATACAGAACTTAATGCAGATAGTGCCGTTAAACAATTAGAAGAAAAATATAATAAAGAAAAAAATAGTTTATCAGATGAAGAAAAAGCTAAAAGAGAACAAGAAATACAAGAATTCAAAGATGCAATAGCAAATAAAAACACTAATGCAATACAACAAAAAATTGATAAATTTAAAGCTACAAAACCAATAATTTTTTCAGCACCACAAGGAAAATTTTGACCACTTATGACTGCTGTTGCACCTATCATTCAATACTACAATGAATCACACAAACATGATAAAGACTTTTTACCAGTTGTTTTAAAAACACAAGAAGATATTAAAACATTTTCACAAACTGAATTAGTTAATCAAACAATAAGAGCATTTGATGAAAAAGATGACGAACAAAATATTAGTAGTATTTTATTAGGAGATCAAATTGGTGCATCTATTTTAAATTCTAAAGATAGATTATTAGATATGAAAGATGCATTCAATGTAAAATTTGATGAAAAAATTAAAGATGTTCATAGTGAACTACCTGGTGAAGATATAAATGATAAATCAAAAATTTATAGTATTCCATTTGACTTATCAGATACAGATGGTTTAATATTTAACTTAGATGTAATGAATAAGTTATTTGAAATAATTAAAGGTGCTGGTGGAGAAGTATCAGGAACTATTTATGATAAAGCAGTTGCTGCATCTAAAACTGGAAATTCAATTCCTGAAAGAAGTCCTTTTTATGCTATTAAAGCAAAAACAACAAACAATTTAAATACTATGAAGGTAACTGATAAAACATTTGAAACATTTAAAGGTGTTAAAGATTTTGTTACTCAAGTTTATGAAAACACAGAATTTGATCAAACAAAAATGGGAAAAGTAACCAAAAATGGTAGATTATTATCAATCGATTACCAAGGTGATGTATTCTTAAAAGAACTAGTTTCAAAAACTCAAGAACAACCAAAATTATGAAATTTAAAAGCTAATGATAATGCTGTTGAAAAATCAGTAATTGATTATTCAAATCTAAAAAATAAAGAATCAGCTCAAGCCAAAAATTTTGTTGCATTATGAGATGAATACAAAAACTCAATTAAACACCAACAAATTAAAGCTGCGGATTCAACTGTATCAAAACCAATTAATTTCCAATCTATTCAATTTAAAGAAAATGGAGTAATTGATTGAGGTGGATTTGATTTAATGCGTTTTGAAGCTGCTATTGCTTTTGGTGCTGTTGTAGGTGATGCAAGAATTAAACAATCACCAATATCAGTAGCATACCATTTAGATGCATTCAAAATTACTGATGAAACACAAAGAAAAGCAGAATATAGTTTATGAACAAAAGATGAAGACATGTTAGTATCATCATCTATTGATAAATATTCACCAGAATCAAAACAAGTATTTTGAGAAGGTGGATCAAGTTTATTAGCAGTTAAATCAGATGACGAAGAAAAAAATAAAGCTACAATTAATTTCTTGAATTTCTTATTCAACGGAAAAACAGAAACACCAGATAAAAAAATGATAGATAACTGATTATTTATTGCTGAAACTTCAGGTTACATCGTTCCAACTGCAGCTGTTGTAACTAATGACAAATTACAAGAATTAAAAACTCGTCAAACAGAGTTAAGAAGCAAATTTGAAGCAAAAGCTAAAGAATTAGGCGAAAATGGTAAAAACTTCTTAGTTAAAGATTCTATAAGAGATTACTTAGCTACTGCTGTATATAACTTAGAATCTGCTATCGTATCACTTGAATCAATATTAAAATTTGCTAAAGGATCAGCACATGATACAAATTATGTTGGTGATTCAAAATCAGTAAAATTAGCAGGAAAAATATCAAATGAATTACTAGAATTATCACAACTAGATGCTAACAATAATGCAAAATCAACAAAATCAGGTAAAGATGTTCTAAATGAACTTCAAGCTGAAGAAGCAAAAGAAAAATAATTTATAGATTAATCTATTATATTTAACATAAATAAGATTAATATAATTAAATATCAAGTATGAATTTTATACTTGGTATTTTTTATTAATTAATACTAGAAGCGAGATTAAGTATATAACTAATTAAAGGGTCTTAAATAATTAAGAAAAATAAATAAAATATCAAGTACGATTAATACTTGATATCTCTTATTTACTTAAAATTTTAAAATTATTATCTTGTTGATTTATTTACTCATTTAGAAAATACTAAATAAATACTTAATGGAATTACAGAAGCTATGAAACTTCCAGCTGCAATTATATTATTATGTATATTTGTATAACCTTTTGGTACAGGGAATAAAAATCATTGTGAAATATTTTTATCTGATGAACCTCTAAATAAATATAAAGGCCATAAAAAGTCATTTCATACTTGAATAGTAGTAAAAATAATTAGAAGTAAATATGATAGTTTTAGATCTGAAAAATACACATAAAATATTTTTTCATATCATTTTAAATTATCATTTAAAGCTAATCTACCTTTAGTTTGACTAACATTTAGTGCTACTTTAAATGTATATGAAAATATAAAGAAACTAAATATACCATTAGTTATTAAACTTAATCAATACTTATTTGTTAAATTTCAAGTATTTAAGTTATATTTAAGAGCAGAATATAAAACAAACTCAGGAATAACACTAATTGCAATTAAAAAATAAATAATAAAGTTTTGAATTGATTTCTTTTTTAATTTTATTAAACCTGCTATTGCTAGTGAATAAACAACAATTCTTAATATTAATAAAGAGAAAATAGCAGAAACAGTGATTCCAAAAGCTTTTAAAAGCTCTTTGTTTCAAACATTTTGGAAACTACTTAATGTTGGTTTTTTTATTGATATAGTAATAACATTATTATCTATATCAATATCATTTTTTAAAGCAATTAACAATAAATAATAAAGAGGGAATAAAATGATAATTGCAAAAATTATTAAAATTAAAACTTTTATAATTTCTTTGCTTATTACTGTAAACATATTCCCCCCCCGCTTTTAGCAAGTTTGGAATTTCTTATTTTGGAAATTACCTTTTTTACTAAAAACTTATGGATTAATATAGACAGTTTTTTCATATGTTTAAATCTAAATA
This sequence comes from Mycoplasma miroungirhinis, assembly GCF_013008815.1. Lineage (GTDB taxonomy): Bacteria > Bacillota_I > Bacilli_A > Mycoplasmatales > Metamycoplasmataceae > Metamycoplasma > Metamycoplasma miroungirhinis. The sequence goes on from NZ_CP053097.1 coordinate 361,343, forward strand.
AATATACTAAAAACATTAATAAAATAGCATAAACAAATACTAATATACTAGCTGCATAAGCTTTTTGTGCATCATAATAAAATTCTTGACCAACTCCAGCACCTAAAAATCTTAAAATATAATTGCTTACAGTAAATGCATGATTTTTAGTATAATTATAATTATCTTCTAATATTGCATTTGGATATAATAAAAATGCAAAAATAAAATTAGTTATTGTAATTGAAAATATAGTTACTTTTAATTCTTGAAAATAAACATATCTAATTTTGGAAAAAGTTTTTAAATTATCTGTTTGAATTATTTTTTTATATTTTATATTTGCTTTATTAATAGCAGCTGCAAATAAAATAATATTAAATGGTAAACTTCTTCATACTTGGAAAAGAACAAAATACCATACTATATCTAATGTTTTTGCAGTAAAACTAAACTTATTATTTGCAAATATTTTAAAGAAAACGTTTGTATCACCAAATAAAAGAACAAAAGAAATTCCAACTGCAAAACCTGAAAGAAAAAATTGAGAATAAAAGACAGTTAAAAAAGCTGATCTAGCTAATTTTAAAATAAAAGATTCAATTAAAAATGCTATAAAAAAAGCAAAAATAAAACTTATAAAAGTAGCAACAAAAAGTACGATAGTTGAATTTTTTATTGCTGATCAAAAATTATTATCTTTTCAAACATAATTAAAATTATCAAGACCAATTTCAGTTATTGTTAATTTATTTCTATAAGGATGAGTTTCAAATGCCCCATTAATAGATTGAATAATTGGTAAAATAGTAAATAAAATAATTAAAACAAAAAGAGGAGTTAAATAAATAGAACCTAAAATATTATCAGTATTTTTAAATCATGATTTAACTTTTATAAACACGATTACCTTCTTTTGAAAAACGAAAAACATCTTCATCATCAAAACTAATTTTGATTTTTTCACCTACAAAAAAACTGATATATTTTGATAAAATATTAATTTTATAGTCATTAAATAAAACAGTGTAATTTATTGAATCACCTAAATGTTTAAATGAAAGTATTTCTGCATTTGGTTCATCACTTGGTTGCATTGTAATTTTATTATGACGAATATAATAATCGTAATTTTCATCCGATTTTATTAAGTTTATTTCAGGAAAACCAATAAATTTTGCCACAAAGATACTTTGTGGATCATTATATAAATCTTCTGGTGAAGAATTTTGTACTATGTGACCATCATTCATTAAAATAATTTTATCACCTAGTTTCATTGCATCTTGTTGATCATGAGTTACCATTATCATTGATAAATTAAATTCTTTTTGTAAAGAAGCAATTCATTTGATCGTATTTTCTTTAATTTTTGCATCCAATGCACTAAATGGTTCATCTAAAATAATAATTTGACAATTTTTGATAATTGCTTTAGCAAAAGCAACTCTTTGTTTTTGTCCTCCACTTAATTGTCCTGTTTTTTTCTTTTGATATTCAAAAATTTCTAATTTTTTTCCTACTACTTCTCATTGTTCTTTAAACATTTCTTTTAATGAAAGAATTTTAAAAAATGTTTTAATTTGTTTGAATTTTAGACAAAATACATATAATCTAAAATAAAAAAATATGTATTTAAAAAATAAATGATGTTTCGGGTTTTTTAATAAATTAATTATTTTATTAACTTTTTGTTTTTGTTTTTGACTAAGAAAAGGCAATATTTTTTGAGTTGCTTCTAGTCTTTTTTGTTTTACTCAATTTGGTGTATTTTTTGCACTAAGATAAACATTTAAAAATACAGAAATATTAGGATAAACATTTTGTTCTTGCATTATATATCCTATTTCATAAATTTTAGGATTATTTAATACTTCTATTTTTCCTTTAGTTGGTTTTAAAAAACCACTAATTAAGTTCAATAATGTTGTTTTACCTGAACCTGAAGGTCCTAATAAAACTGTAATTTTATTTTTTAGAATGTCTAATTTATTAATATTCAAAATTGATTTTTTTTCATATTTAAATTCTAAATCATTTATTTCAATTAGATTTTCAGTTTTCATTATTTTTCTCTTAAAAATGGGGTAACTATTTTCATAAATTCTTCAAAATTTTCTTCATACATCATATGTCCAGTTTTTGGAATATATGTTGTTTTAACATTTTTTACATTATCTTTAAAATATTGAAGACATGTATCTCGATCAATAACACCATCTTTTTCACCTAAAATAAGTAAAGTAGGAACATTTATTGCATTTAAACCTGCTTCGATTTTATTCATTAATTCTAAATTTGGTAAACTATTTCCTAATTTTACAATAGTTTCATTATTATAATCATGTGGATCAAAAAGTTGTTCTTTTTGTTTCATTCAATCTAAGTTATTTGTAAATTCACTAATATCGTAGTATAGTACTGATAAAAACTTCAAGTATTCTTGAAATGTTTTTGGAAAATATGTATCTAAATAACTATCTAGTTTTGCTAATGATGTTTTATTCATTGGTGCTATATAAATCATTTTTGAAAATAATTCAGGACGTTTTTTATAAGCTAATGAAATTATTCCTCCACCCATACTATGACCAACAAGAATAACGTTTTTTAAGTTATTATCATCTATAAATTTAATTAATATATTACTAAATGATTCAACACTAACTTCATCGTTATCTAATGGTTTTAAATTATTATTTCCGGGAAAAGAAATTGCATAATAATCGTTTTCTTTTCAATTTTGTGCAAAAGTATTAAATCTTTCACAATTTGAATTAAATCCATGAACAAAAATAATTGGTTGTTCTTGTTTTTTATTATCTATAAATATATAAGGATATTTATAATTAATCATATTTCTCCTTTTTCTTTTTTTATTTTCTATAATAAAATTTTATTATTTTTTTATAAAAATTAATAAAATAACATAAAAAATAGAAATAAAATTCAATTTTTAAAATTTAATTAAATATATTGCTATAATTTTTTAATTAAATGGAGATACTATGAAAAAGAAAATAAATGTTTTTATCCTAACTGCTAGTTTGTTTTCTTTAACCTTAATTCCTTTAGTTTTAACCTCTTGTCAACAAACTAAAATGAATAAAAATAAGCGAGAAGACGAAGACAAAAACAATAATATAAAACAAAATGATATTAAACAAAAAAATAAAGAAAATGAAATTAAATATAATAATAAACAAGAAATAGATTTTGATTCCATTGCAAAACAAATACAACATAATTTAAATTATAAAAATATTGAAGATACTTATTTTGATGATGTGTCTAACTCAAAAGATGAAGACAAATTAATGTTTAATCCAATTGAAAATATTAATATAATTATTGAAAAATGAATCAAAACCGAAGATGCATTAATAATTGAATTTTCTTTCGAAAAAGATAAACAAAAATCAAAAATTTTTAAAAAAGAATTTTCAAGTTCTTGATTTAAGAAATCATTAGAAACACAACAAAATGAATTAGCAAAATTCCCTAAGGTGTTTTCTGTAATAAAGAAAAAAGCTAATGAAGATTCCCTAACAGTTTTTAACAAACTAAAAACAGATTCACTACAATTATTTTCTTATATACTTATTGGAGATAATATTTATAATAAATATAAAAATAAAATAAAAGTTGATGTAAAAAATGCTATAGTAAATCAAGAATTAGGTAGCATTGAAAATATTATTTTAATATTTAATGAAAAAGAAAATGTCATTAAAAAAACTATAACAATACAAGGATTAAAAAAATCAGATGTTTTTTTAGAAAATAATGTAATTGAACAATTACAATTACACCCACAACTTCAATCTCTATATCCATCTTTTTTAGGTTCTATTTTAGTTTTTATTGATAATAGTGGAAATTTCTTAAAACAACAAAAACAAAATGATAATTTATATGATTGAAGTTATTTTATAAGTGAAAGTGGTCACGGTTTAATTAATCGTTCAAAAAATTTGAATTTTTCGAGATTAAAACATTACTTTTTAAAAATTAAAGATGAATATAAACAAAAATATGATTTTAAAGTTTTAAAAATAAAAGCTAATGATTTAAATGGTACATTGTCAATGGAAATTGCTATTAAAAACATTGATGAAAAAGATCCTGATTATAATAAAATTGAATATAAACAATTTAATTTTGGAGGGTTTAGATCATTAACATCAAATATCAAACCTAACTTATTTGATTTTTATATTCAACAAAATGATTTAAAAGAAATATTAAATAAATATAAAATTACTGAAATTGCACAAAATAATAAATATAATTTAGAAAATAATAATCAAAAAAATATTACTAATTTAATTGATAAAACTAAATTACAAATAATTAAAAATGCAATTTTTAATAAATTGAAATTAAGTATTCAAGATAATGAAAATGTTTATCAATTAACGGTTGTTGATAATTATTTAAATAAATTTAATTTTAAAAACAATAACTCATCTATTTATCCTTTATACTTAAATATTTCTAATAATATAATTAAAGATATTAATTTTAATTTAATAAAACAATCTGAGAGCCAATTTCAGTTACAACTTGATATAACATTATCAATTTTCCCTTATGTTTCTAATGATTTTAATGATTTAATTGAACAAGGAACAAATAATAGTGAAATTACTTGAGTAAATCAAAATTTTATCAACTTATAAAATAAAAGTGGCGTTTGCCACTTTTAAATTATTTTTTAGCCATTTGTTCAGCAACTTCATCTGCAAAGTTTACATGTTTAACTTCAATTCCTTCTCCTACTTCGTAACGTAGTGAAGAAATTAATTCTAAATTATTATCGTGCATATATTGAGCAACTGTTTTTGAATCTTCCATTACAAATGGTTGAAATACTAAAACATTATTTTCATTATATGCTTTACGTAATTTACCTTGTAACATATCATTTTGTACTTTTTCAGGTAATTTATCAAATTTAGGATTTTGTCTTACTTCAGCTAATGCAGTTTCTTTAATTTTTGTTGCTAATTCAGCTGGTAATTGGGTTTCAAAATCATAAGAAGGATTTAAAGCGGCAACATGCATTGCAACATTTCTAAGTGAATCTTTATTTTGTCCCTTGGCTAGAATAATTGTTGCAATTCTTTCGTTTGCATGAGTATAAGTTGCAACTACTTGTCCATCTTGAGGTACTACTTTTACAACTCTTCTTAAGGTAATTTTTTCACCAATTTTAGCTGTTGCATTAGTGATTAGTTCTTGTAATTCAATATTATTAACTTTTAATTTTAAAACATCTTCTAAAGTTTCAAAATTATGTTCCAATAATAATTTTTCGATAGTAACTACTAATTCTTTAAATAAATCATTTTTAGCAACGAAATCTGTTTCTGAATTTAATTCAAATGCAACTGCATATTTATCATTTTGTGATGCTTTAACAATACCTTCTGCGGCAATTCTTGTAGCTTTTTTAGCTGCTTTTGCCACTCCGTGTTCTTGTAATCATTTAATTGCTGCTTCAATATCATTATTTGTTTCTTCTAAAGCTTTTTTAACGTCTAAAAAACCTGAGTTAGTTCTTTCACGTAATTCTTTAATTAGTTTTAAATCTGCAGCCATTATTTTTCCTCTTTTTCTTCTTTTGCTTCTTCTGTTTGAGATCTTTTTACAAATTTTTTAGGTTCATCACTATTTTCTTTTTTAGGATCTTCTGGTAAAACAATATTTTCATCTGATTGGTATGCAAATAATTGTTTTTCTCCTCTACCTGATGCAATAGCGTCAGCTAAAACTGTTAAAATTAATGTTAATGATTTTACTGAAGCATCATTTGAAGGAATTCCAAAATCAACATCATCTGGATTACCATTTGTATTTAAAATACCAAATACTTTAACACCTTTTTTTCTTGCTTCTTTAATAGCAATATCATCTACTAAAGGACTTGCTACTATCATAATTTGTGGTGTTTGGTGCATATAACGAATACCATTTAGGTTTTTATGTAATTTAGCTATTTTTTTATCAGCTTCTAAACCTTCTTTTTTAGTTCAACCTGGATATCCAGATGCTTGCTTTTGTTCTAATTCTTCTAATTTTCTTACACTTCTAAAAATTGTTTGTTGATTTGTTAAAGTTCCACCTAATCAACGTTCACTCACATATGGAGAATTAGTTCTTTTAGCTTGTTCTTCAATAATGTTTTTAGCTTGTTTTTTAGTTCCTACAAAAATAAATTTTGCACCTTTTGAAGAAGCTTTTTGGATCATTTTGAATGCATATTCTAATGATTTTTGAGTTTTTGAAACGTCAATGATGTGATTTCCATTTCTTTTTCCATAAATATATGGTTTCATTTTTGGATTTCATACACTTGGACGACGTCCAAAATATGTTCCAGCTTCTAATAATTTAGCACGAGAAATAATATCTTGTGTTGGTTGTTTTACTTCTGTTTTTTCAACAGGTTTTTGTGTTGTTTGTTCCATGTTTTTCCTTTGTTTTTCGTCCTATTGTTTCGAAATATTGGCATCATATACGACACACCCAATAAAATCCACAATAGTGTTTAATTTCATTATTTAAAAAGTACTTATTAATAAGTACTTATTAATTTTAACATATTTTTATTATTAATTTATTAATAAATTAACTACTAATTTTCATTTTCTTCATAATTTAAGTTAATTCAGTTATTTATTTTCATCATTCGGTATTGAAAATAATATTTAGATAATTTTTTATTATTAATTTGTAAATATTTCGTTTTTTCTTGTGCGATTTCTTTAAAAGTATTAATTGTTTGATTATTACATATTTCAGGTAAAGGGTAATCAAATAAAACACTTAAATCTTGAAATTCTGAATGTTTTGAATATATTATTTCTTTATTGTGAGGGTTTTGATATAAATGAATTTTCAGTGTATTAATTTCAGTATTAGTTGTACAAAAGCTATTATTTAATAAAGTTAAAGATTCACTTCTTGCATCAAACATTAGAACTTCAGCATATAAGTGATTTGAATTTATTTCAAAATTCAGAATTTGATAAATTTCTTTTGAATATTGATCAACTCAAATCATAAAATTGTCTTGTGTTTTTTTAACATCACTTGTTTCAAAATCTAAATTTAAAACTGCTAATCCATTTCTATATAATAAATCAAAATAAAAATATTGATTCGTTTCTTTATATGTTTTTAAAAAATTAGAAAAAATATGTTTTTGAGTGTATTTTGTCATTAAAAGTTCATCTGCAATATTTTTTCAATGATGAATCATTTGAGTTTGTTTAAAGTTTTTAGTGCTTCAAGATAGAAATTTTTCTATTGTCAGTAAATTATCTTTTTGTACAACATTTTTTTCAAAAATTGGATTAATAGTTTGATAATTACCGCTTAATTTTAAGTATAAAATTAAAGTTTTTAAATATGCTAATTCATCTTCATTGATTAAATTATGATAAATAGTTATTTTATGTCCTTTATGATAATCTATTTCATTTATATAAATAAAAAAATTTTTTAAGATATTAGTTGTTACTTGCTTATTAATAATAGTTGGAATTATATAAGGATTAAGTGAAATAATCATATCAATATGGTGGTTTCGTAAAAAACTTTTGGCCAAATATGTTAATAAAATTAATTCTCCTATTTCAAAATTAAAGGTGATTTTAGGAATAATTATATTATTATCATTTATTAATGATATTTCTAAATCAGGAATAGTATTTATAGTTAAATTCAAAATTTTTTCTTGGTTATTGTGTTTTTTATCTTTTAGTTCTTTTTCAAAAATTTTTACTTCATTAAGTAACATTTTAGATATTTCATAAATATAAGTAATAAAACTATGTCTAATATTAAAATAATTTATAAAAGAGTTATATAAACTCATTTGTGTTAAATAAAATTTATCATTAGGATAATTATTTAATAAACGCAATAAAAAATATTTTGCATTATAAAATTCATAATTACGATCATAGACTGCACACATTAATTCATTATATGATTTATGGTCTTTGCTAACTAAATTAATAAGTGGTTCTGAATATTTTCTTGCTCGTTCGTAATAATTATTATTTAGACAAATTTTTGTGATTAAAAATACTAGCTGTAAATTATTTTGATATTCTTTTGCTAAAGTTTCGAAATAAACAAATAATTTATCAAAGTTATTTTTATTTTCATACTCTTTAATACTGCTAATAATATCATCTAAATGATTTTGATAAAATGATTTATCCATATAACTTCCTTATTATTATAATAAAAATTAAAAAAAGCAAACATATTGTTGCTTTTGGTCACTTTAGTGAAATGGTGCGAACGAATGGACTTGAACCATCGACCTCACGATTATCAGTCGTGTGCTCTAACCAGCTGAGCTACGCTCGCATGTAAGTGGAAATAATCCACTTTTTTGTATTATTAAAATAATTAACGTTTTGAGAATTGTCTTGCACGACGCGCTTTACGTAATCCATATTTTTTACGTTCTTTAACTCTTGCATCACGTGTTAACATTCCAGCTTTTTTTAAATTTAAACGATATTCTTCATTTACTTCTAATAAAGCTCTTGCAATACCTAATCTAATTGCTCCTGCTTGACCTGTTAAACCACCACCATTAACATTTGCCTCAATATCATATTGATCTACAGTATCAGTTAAACCAAAAGGTTGTTTAGCATCTTTTAATAAAATATCACTATTTAAATATAAATTTGCTTCTTGTTTATTAATTAGGAATTTTCCATTTCCAGGTTTAATGTATACTCTAGCTACTGAACTTTTACGACGACCTAATCCATAGTATCTAACATTTGCCATTATTTAACCTCTATTTGAACTGGTTGTTGTGCTTCATGTTTATGTTCACTACCAGTATATACATATAAATTTTTAAATTGTTTTCTTCCTAATTTTGTGTGTGGTAACATTCCTCTAACTGCATTTTCAATTAAAGCTTCTGGTTTTTTAATTCTTAAATTTTTAGCATTAATTTTTTTCAATCCACCAGGATATCCTGAATGTGAATAGTAAATTTTATCTTGTTCTTTGTTTGCTGTAAGAACAACTTCTTTAGCATTTATAATGATAACATTATCTCCCATATCAACATTCGGAGTAAATGTAGGTTTATTTTTACCTCTTAAAATTGATGCAACCATTGCGCTTAAACGTCCTAAAACTTGGTCTTTAGCATCAATTACGTATCATTTTTTTTCTACTTCTAAGTGTTTTATAATTGTAGTTTGACGCATGTGCTTTTCCTTTTATTGATCTTATAATAAAATAATGCTTATTTATTATAACAAATTTTTTTATATATGAATAAATTTTTTAATTTTCATTTACTCTACTTAAAACATATAGGCAAGCTGTTTCTGCTCTTAATATTGTTTTTGTGAGTTTAATAATTTTAAAGTTGTTTTGCAGCGCAAGGTTAACTTCAGTATCACTAAAGCCACCTTCGGGACCAATTACAAATAAACTACCACTCGGATATGATACTAAACTTGCAGCGCTAGATTTTTCGTGAGCTAGATATTTATTTTTATAATCTAGTGTTAATATTTTACCAAATTTTTGGCAATTATGTAAAAAAGGTACTTTATTTCTAAAACTTTGTTGGCTAGCCTCAAAAATTATTTTGTTATATCTTTGCATTTTTTTATTAAAATCATCAATTTTATATTGACAAAACTCACTTGTAAATGGATATATATCACTAACACCTAGTTCAGTTGCTTTTTGTAAAACTAATTCAAAATTTTTTGCAACTATTAAAGGAACTGCAAGAGCTACTGGATTTTTATATTCATGATCTAAATCAAGTTTAGAAATAATTTTAGCTTTTTTATTTTCTAAAATGCAAATATAAAATTCATTTTCAAAAACACAAATAAATTCTTTAAATTTTTGTCTTGCTACTTTAATATGGTTTAGTGTGTCATCAGATAAATCAAAATATTTATCATTATGTTTGTTAGATACTATAAATCTCATCATAATTAAAAATTATACAAAAATCTCTTAGTTAAAAAAGTTTATTAAGATTTTTATAAAAAAATGGTGGAGATGCGGGGAGTTGAACCCCGGTCCACACATAAACTTGCTTTAAAAATCTACAGTTTAGTATATTTTTAATATTCTAATAAATATAAAATAAACAAAATTTTTTATTAGAAGTAATATTTATTTCAATTATACCGCTATTACAAAAGCATAATCTAATCTCATATAACGACATTTACTACCGAGAATTAGTAAAGCGACTAGTATTTATTAAGCAAATAATAGATTTTGTGATTGGTTTAACATAAAAGGAGAAACTTCTATGTTTTTGTTTGTATTCTTTCCGTTTATTGAAAGCCTAGAAGCATTATGGTCTGCAAAACCACTGCATTTTAAAGGAGCTTATATCTGTCGAAACCATTACACCCCCAAAGCAAATTAATTATATCACTATTTATAATAGTTAAGTATCTTTTTCATTTTCATATCTTGCTCTTTTTTGATAATTTTTTGTCTTTTGTCATGAATTTTTAAATGTTTTACTAATAAAATTTCAATTTTAATATGATTTTCTTTTCAATAAATCATCGATGGAATAATTTGTAATGATAATTGGTCTTTTTTAGACATTATTCGATAAATTTCATTTTTATGTAAAAGCAATTTTCTCGGTCTTTCAAAATCTGCTTTTACTAACATGTATTGTGAAATGTGCATATTATTAATTCACATTTCAGAATCTTTAATGCTACAAAATGCATTTTTTAAATTGACATTACCTTGTCTTATACTTTTAACTTCTCATCCTTCTAAACTAATTCCACATTCATATGTATCTATGATGTTATATTCAGCTTGAGAAAATTTATTTTTTGCAATGATTTTCATAACACACCTAAACTATTATTGCGCTTATATTACCTTTTAAAGGATCTATTTCAGTAATTCTAATTGAATAATTATTACCTGCTAATATTTGTCTGATTTTTGATTTAGCTTCTAAATTACTTACTTGTATCATTTCTTCGTTTTTCATATCTTCAAAACGAACTAAAATGGAAGTTTTATATTCTGGACTTTCAAAAAAGATTCCAAATTTTTCAACTGAAATTGCTGTTGCTTGAATTGTTGTGTTAACAAATTTTTCAAAAAATTCTGATTTTTTTAAATCAACAATGTTTCTTTCTACATTTAAAGCAATATTTTCAGAATCACTATTTAGTTCAGAAATAAAATGAATTTTTTGACTTAATGTATCTTTATCTTCTAATTTTAGTTCGGTTTGATTAAAAATATAATTACGAATTAAACGGTGTAAAAGAAGATCTGGATATCTTCTTATTGGACTAGTAAAATGTGAATAAAATTTACTTGCTAAACCAAAATGTCCAATATTTTGTTCTGAATATTTTGCTTTTTGTAAAGTTCTTAGTAAATACATTTTAATAAAATCATCAAATTTAATTTCTTTTAACTGTAAAACCATTTGTGCAAATTCTTTACTATCACCTGAAAATGGAACTTTAATATCAATATTTAAAAAATTTAATATTTGTTGTAAATTATAAAGTTTTTCATCAGAAGGTAAATCATGAATTCGATAAATTGAAGGAATTTTTTTATCATACATCATTTTTGCAACTGTTTCATTTGCTCGAACCATAAAATCTTCAATCATTGTTTCACTAAATCCTGATTGTTTTAATTTAATATCAATTACATCACCTTCATTATTTAAAATAATTTTTGGTTCAATAATTTCGAAATCAACATAACCTTCTAATAATTTTTGTTTTCTTATTAATAATGAAATTTCTTTTGCAATTGTTAACATTTGATTAGTTTCAGTATTTTCAAAACTAAATCTTCCTTCATAAAAATCATTAACTTGATCATAAGTAAGTCTATAATTTGATTTAATGATTGAAGGATAAATTTGATATTTAGTATTTAAACCAAATTCATCTAAATCTAATTCTAATGTTAAAACTGCTCTTAATTGTTGAGGATTGATACTACAAATACCATTAGATAATTCAAATGGAAGCATTGGAATAACTTTATCTGGTAAATATATACTAGTTCCTCTTTTTAATGCTTCTTGGTCTATAAAACTATTTTCTTTTACATAATGGCTAACATCAGCAATATGAACTCATAATTTATAACCTGAATCTGTTTTTAGACAACTAATTGCATCATCAAAATCTTTAGTATCATTTCCATCTATTGTAACTGTAAAAAGATTTTCAAGATTTTTTCTACCTTCATAATCTTGACTAGTTATTTGTTTAGGAAGTAATTTAGCTTCTTCTAACACTTCGAAACTAAAATTAGTATCAACATTATTTTGAACGATTATTTTTTTTTCTATTATTCTTTTATCATCTGTTTTACCAATATATTCTATAAATTCTAAATCAACTTTTTTAGCGTTTTTTCTTGGTGCAAGCACTTTAACTTTAACAAATTGTTTTAAATCATAATAAAATTTAGTCGGCACATTTATAAAGAAATTTGCACTATCTTTAGCATCAACTGCTTCAAAAAAGATTTGATCATTTTGTTTTTTTATAAAATTACCAACAATAACTTGTTTTTTATGTTCAATAATATTTTTAATATATGCACGATATAAAATTTTATTATCTTGATTATAACTATAAATTTCAACATCAACTAAATCACCATCTAAAATAGCATTGAGTTGAAATGGTAATAATAAAGCTGATTTATCAATATCAAAATCCACAAAACCTAATCTTTTAGTTGAAATAGAAATATTATATGTATCACTTTTAATAAAATCTAAATAGAAATAAAACCCATCTTGGGTTTTTTCTATTTTATGTGTATCACAAAGTTCAAAAATAATTTTTGATAATTCTTTATTATCTCTTTTTGAAATTTGTAGATTTTTAGCGATTTCAATAAAATCTTGTGGTTTTTGCGAATTTTTTAGTAATTTTAAAATATTTTCTTTCAGGGTTTCGGGTTTAATTAACATTAATTAAGGTAAAATCACCCTCAAAATAATCGAAACAATTAATAATAAACTTCCTAAAGTTAACATAAAATATTTTAAAAATTTTTTAAAACCTTGCTCTTTTGAAACTTTAAATAAATCTAAATCTCCACTACCTACTAATGCTCCACTAAATGCATTTGAATCTGGTGACATTAAAAATGAAACAATTATTATCAAAATACTAATTATTATTAAAATAACCAATAATAATGTTGTCATATAACTCCTTATTTATTTAATTTTAAACTGTATTCACTTAATTGAAAATCAGTAACTTCTGAAGGGGAATTTGATAATAAATCTAATCCTTTTGCATTTTTTGGAAAAGCAATGACATCTCTAATTGATTCACTTTGAGTTAAAATCATTAAAATTCTTTCCATTCCAAAAGCCATTCCACAATGAGGTGGTAATCCGTATTTAAATGATTTTAAGAAAAATCCAAATTTAGATTCAATTTCTTTTGCACTTAGTTTTAAATGTTCAAACATTAGTTTTTGTAAATTGTAATCATAAATTCTTACACTACCTGAACCAAGTTCAAAACCATTTAAAACAAGATCATAACTTTGTGCTTTTACTTTATCATATTCGTGATTTTCTAAATAATGATATGTTGATGGATCAATCATAGTAAAAGCATGGTGTGCTGGTTCATATTCATTTGTGTCTTCTTTTAGTTCAAACATTGGTCAATTTACTATTCAAACGAAATGAAATTCGTTATTATTAGCTAATTTAAATTCTTCATTTAAATATGTTCTAATTGCACCAAGTGATTTAATTACATCATTATATTTTCCAAAACTAATAAATAAATAACCATTGTCAAAAATATTTTTTTGAAAAATATCTTTAAGTTTTGTTTCATCTAATGTGTTATTTAAATTAAAAATATTTTTAAAGTTTTTATTTTCTATTTCAACAATAATAAAGTTTTTTGCTTGATTTTTTTTAGCTAGTTCAAAAACTTTATTAACATTAAGTGATTCTTTTTTATCAAAATAAATTGCTTTATAAGTATTTGCGTCATTAAATTTATCACTTATATCTTCTAAAAGGTATTTAAATCTTGTATCTGGTTTATCATTTCCATATTTGTCTAAACTATAAAAATAATCCATTCTCTTAAAAGGTATTTCTAAATTAAGACCTATTGAATTAAAAATATGTTTATAATAATTTTCAACTAATTTAAATAAATCTTCTTTATCAACAAAAGACATTTCAAAGTCTATTTGTGTAAATTCAGGTTGTCTATCTTTTCTTAAATCTTCATCTCTAAATACTCTTGCGATTTGAAAATATCTTTCAAATCCTGAAGCCATTAGAAGTTGTTTGTATAACTGAGGTGATTGAGGTAAAGCAAAAAATTTTCCTTTTTTTCTAGTTGGAACTAAATAATCTCTTGCACCTTCTGGTGTTGATTTTGATAAAATAGGTGTTTCAATTTCTAAAAAACCTTCTTGATCAAAAAATTTTCGAGTTTCCAAAGCTACTTTATGTCTTAGTGCAATATTGTATTGCATTTTTTGACTTCTTAAATCTAAAAAACGATATTGTAATCTTAAATCTTCATTAGCTGATTCATCTTTTGTAATTTCAAAAGGAATTTGTTCTGAAGAATTTAATATTTCATATTCAGAGACTAAAATTTCAATATCTCCATTTTCAATATCAACATTTGCTTCTAATCTTTTTTGTACTTTACCTGTTATTTTGATAACTGATTCTTTTGTTAATTTAGGATCTGAAACATTTTGAAAAATAATTTGAATAATTCCAGAACGATCACGTAAATCAACAAACAATTGTGATTTAAATTTTCTTTTTGTTGCTATTCAACCGTATAAAGTTACAACTGAATCCACCATTTGAGAATTTATTTCATTATTAAAAAGTGTTTTCATAAATTACCTCATTAATTTTAGTTTTAAAATTTTCAACATTAGTAAATGATAATTCGATATCTTTATTTAAATTAAGAAATTTTATTTTTATTTGGTTTAAATGTGTATTTAATTCCTTAAATATTAACATTTTTGGTTTTAATTTATCAGCTTTTTTAAACATTTTTTTCAGATTCATTTTTTCATAATAAATTTCTACTGAATATTCTTTTCTTAATTCAGAAGCAATATTTATAATTTCATCTTTTTCTTCATCATTTAAATAACAAATAAAAATATCTAAATTTTCATCTAAATTATACTGTTTTTGATTATATAAAATTATTTCTACTAGTCTTTCAACTCCAAAAGCAAATCCTATACTATTTAAATCTGGACCTGAAAATTGTTTTACCATTCCATCATATCTTCCACCAGCTAAAATTGTACTTTTAGAACCAAGTGATTGAGAATTAGAAACAAATTCAAAAACGATATCATTATAATAATCTAAACCTCTTACTAATGAAGTATTTATTTCATAATTAATATTATGTTGTTTTAGTAAATCTTGTAATTTTTGAAAGTTATTTTTTTGTTTTTCTGATAAAAAATCAATAATTTTAGGTGCATTAATAATAAATTCTTCATTTGCTTGTTCTTTATCATCTAAAATACGTAAAACATTATTATTTAATCTATTTTGATTAATAGCACTTAATTTATTTTGATGATTTTGAAAATATTTTACTAACGCTTCATTGTATTTTTTTCTTGTTACATCATCGCCTAAATTATTTATTTGTAAAACATAATCTTTAATTTTTAGTTGTTCTAAAAATGAATGAGCTAATAGTAATATTTCAAAATCTAGTTCAGGTGATTTTGGTAATAAATTTTCAATCCCACCTTGCCTAAATTCACGATAGCGACCTTTTTGTGGTCTTTCATAACGATAAATATTACCATAATAAAATACTTTATAAATATCATTTTGAGTTAATTTATTTTCAATGATTGCTCTTATAGTAGGTGCTGTTGCTTCAGGTCTAAGTGCAATTGATTTACCGCTTTTTGAATTAAAGACATACATTTCTTTATTAACAATATCACTAAATTCTCCACTACTTCTAACAAATAAATCAGTAGCTTCAATAATTGGTGTTTCTAAATATTGATAATTATATTTTTTTACTAAATCAAAAAAAGTATTTTTAATAAATTCATAAACTTTTGCTTCTTTTGCAAAAATATCTTTTGTTCCTTTTAATCTTTGATACATAAAATTCCTTATTTATTAAAATCATTAATTGATAAGAATTCTTGTTCTTCAATTTTTGAATCATTTCAGTAAAATTCTTTAATTCTTTTATCCTTATTATGATATTTTTTTATTATTAGTGATTTTCAAATTAATGATGAAAATGTAATATCCATAATAAATAAACTAACAATAGAAATTAAAAATCCGGCGGGAATTAATAAATTATTATCACCATATAAAACTAAAGCAGGAACAGTAACTAATGCAGAAATTAATGTTATTGTATAAAATTCATTAATTCTTAATCTAAAAATTTTATTAAAGATTTTAGTAATTTCATCATCTGAAAAAATGTAATTTCTTAATTGTGCATCTTTATGTGTACTTAAATTAATTTCAGTTGATGCATTTAAATGTGAAATCATTGTCATTGTTATTACAATAAAATAAAGAACGATTAAAGTTTCATCAATTTTTATTCTTAGTGAAAATAGTGCTAATGTAGTAAATAATAACATAAAAATTTCTTTAATAAATAACATAAAGGCACTTATAAAATCATGTCTTATAGTTAAATAAATCGCTATTAAAACAAATGATGCAACAATTGGTATAAAACTTCAACCTAATGAATGTAAAAACCCTGATGGATTTCATTGATATGAACTAATAGAAACTGAATTAATATCAAAATTATTAATTGAATCTAAATTATTGAAAATTTGTTGTTCACTTAAATTATTATCAGAAGTAAATGAAACTATAAATTGATTATTTAATTTACTTGTTTCTAAAACATTAGAAATAATATTCAAATTACTATTTTGTAACTGTTCATTAATAATTACAGCAGTTTTATAATCAAAACCTAAATTATTATTATTTTTTATTATATGAGTTGTTTTATTTGAAATGGAATCTGCTAATTGAATATTATTTAAAATATTAGCATTTGGAACAAATAAAACAATTATAAGTAAAATTGTAACTAATGAAAAGAATACTATTCTTCATTTTCAATGTTTAAAAATATCAATTTTACTGTTGTTTGTAAATAAAGTATTTTTTGATTTTCCTGAAATTAATCATTTATGCTTATCAAAAGTTTCAATTCGAGTTATTAAATAAATAAATAAATTACCTAATAAAATTGTTACAACAGTTGTAAGAGCAATTACTAAAAATAAAATACTTGCAATTGTAACAACTGGTAAAACACTTAAATAAATTGAAAATATAGATAAGATGGTTAAAGCTGCTAATATATCTAAATTACTTAAAAAAGTGTTTTTTTGTCCTTTTCAAGCTGCTTTTACAATTGTTGCTCCTTTATTAATTTCTCTTTTTATTTTAAATAAAGTACGATTTATTAATACAAAAGAAATAATTATTGATAATGCAATTGCAAATATAATTGAAGGAGTAATTGTTGATGAAAAAGCAAATATTATTGATATTAATAAAAACGTCAATAAACTAATAAGTACAAAAATAATACTTCCTAATAAACGATATTTACATAATAAAAATATTCCTATTAGACCTAATGTTGTTGCAATAACAGTTGCTAAAACAAAATTACCTTTTGAAAATATTACACCACTAACATAATGACTAACTGTAGGTTCTAAATAATTACTACTTATTAAATTTAAAGCAAAAGGATTATACGCAAAATTTATTTTAGAACTAATTTCTTTATCTGTGTATGCTTGATGATTATTTAATAAATAAATTTGTTTAGACCCTGCTTTTTGATTTGATAAGCCAAAAGGGCTAATAGATGTTAATAAATATTTAGATGCATTTATTTCATTTAATTTAAGCACAGCTTCAGAACTAGTTGATGTTGAATTATTTTGATTTTGCAAATTATTTGCTGAATTTCCAATATATGCAAAATTTACTGGATTATTTTGTGCTTTATTTCAATCATCATTAAATTTAGTTTTTGCAATATTTACAAACTCCTCTAGATTAATTCAAATATAAACTTTATCGCCTATATTAAAACGATTACCATAATAATTAAGTAAATTTTTTCATTCTTTATTACCTTGTTCTGTAAATTCTAAACTAATTCTTCCAGAACCTGCACCTGTATTTCAATTTGCAGGATTATTAATAAAAGAAGGAGAAAAATTTTCTGATGAATTTT
Organism: Mycoplasma miroungirhinis; assembly: GCF_013008815.1. Classification (GTDB taxonomy): domain Bacteria; phylum Bacillota_I; class Bacilli_A; order Mycoplasmatales; family Metamycoplasmataceae; genus Metamycoplasma; species Metamycoplasma miroungirhinis. The sequence goes on from NZ_CP053097.1 coordinate 379,672, forward strand.
CATCTAATAATTTTTCTAAATTAACATCACTATTAGAACCTGGAATAATAAATTTTCCCTTATAAAATAAAGGAGTTCCATTTTTATCAGTGAAGGTTATAAATTGTTTTTTTGTTAATTTATTAATTAATTGATCTTTTTGATCATCAGTTTTTATACTATTATCAACTATTGATATTAATTCATTTGTAGAAGTAATATCATAATTATGTAATGAACGAGAATAAGTTAAAAAATCCTCTGTTTTTTTGATGACTTGTTGATTTGAAATAGTATCACTATTTTCTTTTTGAAAATTATTTATTTTTAAAACAACTTTTGCACCTTTATCAAAATGATTTGAATAATGTGTAGGATTTTTTAAACCAATAAAAATACCGATGATTAATAAAATGAAAACGCTAAACATTGAAAAAAATGTAGCGAATCATCTTAATTTATTATGTTGTTTTTTATTGTTGTTTGTTTTCATGATTTAAATTATACAATATTAGCAAGATTTAAATATATAATATTTATTATTTCAAAAAGTATTCATTTAAATAATTTATACCTTTTTGAGTTATTATTCTTCCTCGAGCAGTTTTTATTATAAATTTATGAAGAAGTAAATAAGGTTCTACATCGCTTATAATTGTTTGTCTATTTTCTTTTAAAATATTTGTAATACTGTCTAATGACACTGCTTTTTGTTCAAAAATCTCTGCTAAAATCTTTAAATAATGAATTTGTAAATCATTTAAACCTAAATTATAAACGCCTAAATATTTAAAAGCTTGATTTACAATTTCTAAATTAATTTTTTCTTTATCTTCATATAAACAAAAATCATGAACTCTTTTTAGTAAATTGTTTGCAATTCTTGGTGTTTGTCTTGAATTTTTTGCTATTTCTTTTATTGACATATCATCGATTTTAATTGCATATTTAGTTGCATTATTAGTTAGAATTTGTTCAATTTCTTCTACTTTATACATATTTAATCGACCAATAAAACCAAATCTATCTTTTAAAGGTTGTGATAACATATCAAAGTTTGTTGTTGCAGAAATTAAAGTAAATTTTGGTAATTTTAATCTCATAATCTTTTTATCACCATCTACACCTAAAACAATATCAATGCTTTGATTTTCCATTGCAGAATACAACAATTCAAATAAATTTTTATTAATACTATGTATTTCATCAATAAAAATAATATTATTATCTTCAATACTTGAAAACAAAGTAATTAAATCAGATTTTTTTTCTAAAAGTGGTCCCTGTGCATACACAATTTTTTGTTTGGTAGTATTTGCAATTATTTTTGCTAGTGAACTTTTACCTAAACCTGGTGGACCATAAAAAAGTAGGTGATCAATAATTCTTTTTTGTTTTGATGCAGCATCAATCATAACCATCAAAGTTGTTTTGATATGATTTTGACCAATAAAATCATCAAAATTTTCAACATTAAATAATTGCATCGTGACTTGCTTGTGAAATTATTTTAATCGCTTCTTCAACTGATTTTTCTAAATCTTCCACTGGATTTATTTTATCAATGGCAAATTTAATTTGTTTTTGTTTAAAACCTAAAACTTTTAAACTTTTTTCTAAGTTTTTAACATTTTCAGAAACAATAGGTGTATCAGTTTTATTAAAAGAGAATTCATTTATTTGAGTATTTTCTTCAGTATTTTGAGTATTTTTTTCTCATTTTTGTAAAAATCCTTCGTATTTTACTTGGAATTCAAAAACAAGTTGTCTTGCTGTTTTAGTACTTAAATAAGGTATTTCTGATAATTTTTCTATATTTGCAGTAGAAATATAAGACATAATGTTTTTTCAACCTATTGCTAAAATATTAATAGCAGTTTTAGGTCCAATTCCTTGAACCGATAATAAATCTTCAAACACTATTAATTCTCTAAAATTACTAAATCCATATGTTGTTTTAAAATATTCTGAACTATATTCATAAATAAACATTTTAATAAATTCATCTTTTTTAAATCTTTCTACATTTGGTACGTAAATAATTTCTCCAATTCCATTATTTTCTAAAATTACATAATTTTTATTTACATGGACAATTTTTCCATAAATATATATTTTCATATTCCCTCCACTTATATAAAGTAAATTTTTATTGAAATAAAAAAACAAAAGGAAAAAATAAAACAAATTTAGGAAATTTTCATTTAATGAAATTAAGTTTTTTTAAAAAAAAAGTAGCTAAATAGCTACTTAATGATTATAATTGGAATTTTCAGTTTTTAACTTCATCTAAGTCGGTTCCATTTTCACGAATAAATTGTTTATGTTCTGATAATTTTTTATCCATTTCTTCAATAAAATCATTTGCTTTGTTTCCATATACTGCATTTGCAGCAGTTTTAGAAATATTAAATCTATCCATTTGAGACATTACTCTTATATCAAAACTAGTAGTTATATCTCCATTTTCACGATAACCATGAATAAATAAATTATGATTATGACGAGTAAAGAAAATATCTCTTAATAATCCTTCATACCCATGGAATGCAAATACAATTGGCTTATCTTTAGTAAAGATTTCATCAAACTCTGCATCGCTTAATCCTCTTGGATCAATACTTGGATGTCTTAATTTTAATAAATCAACAACATTAACATATTTAATTTTTAATTCAGGATATTTTTTGTGTAAGTAAGTAATTGATGCAAGTGCTTCAATGGTTGGTTCTGTTCCACTTGATACCATCACTAAATCAACTTCATTATTTTTTGAAGTTGAAGCTCAATCTATAACTTTTAGACCTTTATCAACTAATTCTTGAGCTTCATTTTGATTAAAGAATTGTTGTCTTGGTTGCTTAGAAGCTACGATTAAATTAATTACATTTCTTTGTTTAAATGATTTATCCATAACTGCTAATAATGAATTAGTATCAGCTGGTAAATATTCTCTAATATAACGAGCATCTTTATCAGCTAAATGACCTAATATACCTGGATCTTGGTGAGTATATCCGTTATGATCTTGTTGAAATGCTGTACTAGTCGCCATAATATTTAAAGATGGATAATCATTTCTTCATTGTAATTTACTTGCTTGTTTAATTCATTTTTGGTGTTGAGTAATCATTGAATCAACTACTCTTAAAAATGATTCATAACTAGCAAAAATTCCATGTCTACCAGTTAAAACATAAGCTTCTAAAAATCCTTCTGCTTGATGTTCTGATAATTGACTATCAATAATTCTTCCTGCAGGTGACATAAATTCATCAAGATCTTGATCAATTGTATCTAATCATTGACGACTGGTTATTTCAAAAGTTTTTGTTAATCTATTTGATTTAGTTTCATCCGGACCAAAAATACGGAAATTATTAGGATTTAATTTAATGATTTCAGTAAAATATTTTCCTAATTCTACCATATCTTGTGCTTGAATTTCAGATGGTGTAGTAATATTTAAAGCATATTTTGTTCAATCTGGTAAGTTTAATAATTTTGGATTAATACCACCATTTGTAACTTTATGAATACTCATTTTTTTATCATCTGATGGAGCAATTATTTTAAATTCTTCTTTAAATTTACCATCTGAAGTAAATAATTCTTCAGGTCTATATGATCTTAATCAGTTTTCTAAATCTGCGATTTTTTCGGTATTATTTGCATTTACGGGAATTGGAACTTGGTGACTTCTAAAACTACCTTCTAATGTTTCATTATTATATGTTTTTGGACCTGTTCATCCTTTTGGTAATCTTGCAATAATAACAGGTCAATTAGGTCTTTTAGCTTGATTTGCTGGATATTTACGAGCCTCTTTTTGAATATTTAAAATCTTTTCAATTGCTTGATCCATTTTTTTTGCCATAATTGGATGTAATTTTAATGAATCATTTCCCTTTACAAAAATAGGATCTCAACCTAAACCTTTAAAATACATTTTTAATTCTTTATCTGATTTACGAGATAAAATTGTTGGATTTGAAATTTTTCCTCCATTTAAATATAAAATTGGTAAAATTGCACCATCATTTACTGGATTTATAAATGTATTTGAAAATCATGAAGCTGCTAAAGGTCCTGTTTCTGCTTCACCATCTCCTATAACTGTTGCTGCTATTAAATTAGGATTATCTAAAATTGCACCTGTAGCATGAGCTAAAGCATAACCTAATTCTCCACCTTCATGAATTGAACCCGGAGTTTCAGGAGCTGCATGACTTGCAGTTCCACCTGGAAATGAAAAGTTTTTAAATAAGTATTTTAATCCATTTATATCTTCTGAAGCATTTTTATAAATTTGAGAATATGATCCATCTAAATATGCATTAGAAATCATAACTTGTCCACCATGACCTGGACCTTCAATATAAAACATATCTAAATTATATTTATTAATAACACGATTTAAATGTACGTATATAAAGTTTTGACCTGGTATAGTTCCTCAATGTCCAATCGGATAAATTTTTATGTCATTTGCTTGTAAAGGTCTTAAAAGTAATGGATTATCTCTTAAATAAATTTGACCTACTGATAAATAATTAGCTGCTCGAAATCAAGCATCCATTTTTAGAAAATATTCTTTTGTTGAAAAATTATTATTGCTCATATTACTCCTTGAATTTTATAGTTAATAGTATATTAATTTTATATGAAAAAGCGAAATTATAAGTTTTATTTTTGATTTTTTATTTTCTTTATTTGTTAAAATATTTTTATGAAAATAAACATTCAAGATTTAAAAGATAAACTTAAGTATTCATATAGTCCTTATTCTAACTTTAAAGTAGCTGCTTTAGCAATTGATGAAAATAATCATAAATACTACGGTGTAAATTGTGAAAATATTGCTTTTCCAAGTGGTTTATGTGCTGAAAGAGCGGCTTTATTTGCTAGTGTAGTTAATGGAGCAAAAGTTGGTAGTTTTAAAGAAATACATATTATAAGCAGTGGTAAAGACACGATTTTACCTTGTTCAGGTTGTAGACAAGTGATGTTAGAATTTATGCAACCTGATTCAATGGTCTATTGTTATAATGGTGATGGTAATTTAAATCTAGAAATTACATTAGATAAATTAAATCCATACGGTGTCTGGCCAAATACATTAAAACTAAATGAAAAATAAATTTTTAAAACCTTTTTTACTTAGCGTTATTGGCCTACCTACAGTATTTATAACAGTATCATGTGCAAATTCTAATCAAAACACTCAATCTGAATCAGAATCTAATAAATTTACTCAAGAAATAAAACAAACTATCGATAATTCAGATATTTTTTTAGCAAAAGAAAAAGAAACTTTAAATCAATTTCTAGTTGAATTTAAAGATGATAAAAGTGCTAATGCAAAACAAATATTTGAACAAAAAATTATTGATTTTATTTTACAAAAATCACAACAATCTAGACAATTCTTTTTATTAGTTAGCATTTTAGTACAGTTTTCTAAAATATATAAAGATATAGAATTTTCTACTAATTTAGATAATCTTTTAAAACATTATCAAACACTGCGAAATATATCTTCAATTATTAAACAACCAAATATTGTTATTTCAACTGAAGATATAAAAACTTTTAATACGCTTTTTAAAACTGTTATTAATAATGTTCAAATAACACAATACCAAATACAGGATAAACAAATAAATCGTTTAGAATTTAAACAAAATCAAAACATTTCACTTTCTAATTTAACAGAAACTGAAATAAAAGATATTGAAAATAACATAGTCTTTAATTTAAAAGATAATGTTTTAAAATGAGAAGTTTTTAAAATAAATCCAAAAGATGATGAAAAAATTAAAAATCAACTTTTATTATCTTTAAATTTAGAACGTGATTTAGAAATATCAAAAATAAAAAATGATGCTTTAATTTATTTAGATTTTAAAACAATAGACGATGATTTTATAGAAAACAAAAATCCCGATATTCAATTATCAAATTTCTATAATGAAACATTTTTTAAAAATAACATTTTAGTTTATTTAAGTGTTGAACCAATTATCTTAACAAATGATGACAAATTAATTGCAATTTATAAAATTCCTTTTACAATTCAAGATAATCAAATAGTAAATAAAACTCAATATATACAAAAATCTATTAGTTTTATTGATTTAAATAAAATGAAAATTATTAATCAAAATGAATTAATGAATTTACTAAAAGGAATTTATATCGAATTACCTAAAAATATTAATTTAGATGTTTTATTAAATTAAAATTCAGAAATTACCTATAACAAAAATCAAGTGCTAAAAGTTGCACTTGAATTTTTTTTAACCTTAAAACTTATTAACTTATTCTTCATCAAAAATAGCATTATGATAAACTTCTTGAATATCATCATCATCTTCTAAAGTTGTTAAAAAGTTTTCAAATTTCTCAATTTTATCATTAGGAATAGTAATTTCTGTATTTGGAATGTATGAAATTTCAGCAATTGAGAAGTTTTCAAAATTGAAGTTAGTTTCAATTGCTTTTTTTAATTCAGTAAATGAAGAAGGTTCAGAATATAAAATATATTCTTCATCAGATTCTTTAAAATCAATTGCACCACTATCCATTGCTAACATTAAAATATCATCTCAATTTTCTTTAATTTCTGCTTTTTTAATTGCTAAAACTCCACGTTCATCGAAGGTATAAGGAATTGTACCTTTACCCATTTGACCATTAACTTTACTAAAATAATATTGAATATTTGAAGATAAACGATTGAAATTATCTGTTAAACAAGTTACTATAAAATTAGTTCCGCCAAATGCTGTTGCAGTATATAAATATGATTTAAAATTACTTCCTTCTTTTGATGTTCCTGAACCTTTTTGAATTGCTTTTTCAATATTTACTTTAGGCATTGAACGTGCTTTGGCTTTAGAAATAGCCATTCTTAAAGAAGGATTTGCATCTGGATCAGGTCCACCTAAAGATGCAGCAACCATAATTTCTTTTGAAAATTTTTGAAAAATTTTACTTCTTGCTGAATCCATTGCTGCTTTATGATGTTTTGTTGTTGCTCATTTTGAATGTCCTGACATATTTTCTCCTTAAATTTTCAAACTTAATATTAATTATAATAAAAATAACGCTTTTTTATTTGTATTTTGTAAGTATTTATTAAAATTATTAAGATATGAAAATACAAACAAAAAATTTAGATCAAATAAAAAAAGAATATGATATTGATAAATATTATAAATTAATTAAACAGATTCAAAAATGACTAATAAATAAAGTAAAAAAGGCAAATGCTTCTGGTTTAGTACTAGGAATTAGTGGTGGAATTGATTCAGCTACATTAGCTTTTATTGCACATCCTGTCTTCAAAGAAAAATTACATCTTTTTTCTATTTCCATTAATGATAATAAACAAAATCCAACAATAAATAATGATATACAACAAGTGTTTTTAAAATTAAATCGTAAATTTAATAATATTAATTTAACTAATGCATTTTTAGAATTTAAAAAATCAGCACATATTTTAGAAACTTTTATAGCTGCAAATTTAAAAGCAAGAATGAGAATGAGTGTTTTATATGCAAAAGCACAAGAAACAAATAGTTTAGTTTTAGGGACAGATAATTTAAATGAATTTTATTTAGGTTATTTTACTAAATTTGGTGATGGTGGTTGTGATTTATTACCTTTGGCAAACATAAAAAAATCTGATATTTATATTATGGCTAAAATTTTAGAAGTACCTGAATCAATTATTTATAAAAAACCAAGTGCTGATTTATGAACAGATCAAAATGATGAAGATGAACTAGGTTTTAGTTATGATAATTTTGAATCATATTATGATAATAAAAATGCTGTATCAAATGATGTAAGAAAAAAAATTGAAAAACAACATAATAAAAACATTCATAAATTAGTTTCTATTCCTAAAGGACCAAAAATTTAATGAGATTAGAAAAATTCATAGCTGACACAACAAATATTTCACGAAAAAACATTAAAAAACTAATAATTCAAAAACGCATTAAAGTAAATAATCAAATTGTTTTAAAAAGTATTCAAATAACTGAAAATGATGATGTTTATCTAGATAATAAAAAACTTTTATATCAAAAATTTAGTTATTTTATGTTAAATAAACCACAAGGATATGTTTGTGCAAATGAAGATAAAAAACATAAAACTGTTTTTGATCTAATTAATGTAAATAAAAATAAATTTTTTACTTATGGACGTTTAGATAAAGATACTGAAGGATTATTAATAATTTCAAATGATGGAATATTAGCTCATCAACTTTTAACTACTAAATATCACATACCAAAAACTTATTTTGTTCAAACAAATATTGATATATCTGAAAACATTTACGATTTTAATAAACCAATTATTTTAGATAATCACATAATAAAAAACTATAAATTCGTAAAAAATACTAATAATACCTGTTATTTAACGATTTATAGTGGTATTTTCCACCAAGTAAAAAGAATGATGCAATTTTTTGGCTTAGAAGTCACATATTTAAAAAGAGTCCAATTTGGTGATTTAAATTTAGATCAAAATTTAAAACTAGGTCAATATAGAGAACTAACTAAATCAGAAATAAATTTATTAAAAAATAAACTAAATTCAAATTAAAAGATCAATTATTTGTAATTTAAATTTTTTAATAATGAGTTTCTGATTTTTTTAAAACTCAGAACAATATTTGATAAAGAATATTTTTCATCTCATCATAAAGATGGAAAAATTATGTGGTTAAAAAATAATGTAATCCAAAATCATTTTACTAACTACTTAAATTTATAACAATATAAAACAAATTAAAAATAATTCTTAACAAAAGAAAGCAATATATTGGTTTATAGAATTCTTTAATTACTTTTTAATCAAAATATTCATTTAATACAAAATTATTAAATATTTTTTCTTTTAGCAACTCTAATTAAAATTTAATTTAAAGATTTGTTGTCTTTGTTTTTGCATTCATCATATCCATTTGATTGTCTTCATACAATAAAAGTTGATACTGATGATGGAGTATTTAAAATAATATCTTCTTGAAGAATAAAGTTTTTATCGATAATTTTTTTATGCATTTATTTAACTTTATTTTGTTATTTTTTTGGAAATATATTAATTCTTTCATAATGTTTAGTAATATATTTTATAAATCGATTTTGAGTATCTTTTTTGTTTAATAAATTAAGAATTTTATTTGATAATCTTTGTTTTAAATTATTTAATATACTTGATTTTATTTCATTATTTATAGAATTGGAAGAAAATTGAGTATTTTTATTAATCATAAATTTTCTAGTCTTTAAATCAAAATAAATAATACCATTTTCAAATTCTTTATCATGATTAGGACAAAGCATAAAACCATTTACACCATCTACAGCTTGAAATTGAGCTTCCTTTTTACTTAGAGTACCATTTTTAAATTCTTTTCTTATATCACTAAATCTATGGATATGACTTGCTTGTAAATTTAGTCCATAATTACATGCAAAACACTCATAATTAAAGTTATATTCTTTTAAAATATTATTTCTAAAGACGGTTTGTCTTCTTATAATATCATCTTCTGTGTCTAAATTTTCATCTACAAAAATACTGTTTTGTTCCAGTAAATTATTTATAACATTAAATCCAGCATCTTGAATTATTTTAATTTTTTTGGTATAGCTTTTATGTTTATATTCTTGATAAATAATAAAATATAAATTTTCAATATTTCATTGCTCTTTTTTAGTTTCTAATAATTTAATAACTAAAAATAAATCTCCTCATTTTGCACCATCAAATATATCCTTTTTTCCAACATCTTTTTTATTATCCACACCATAAACATTAACATTATTTGTTTGTAATTCTTTTAGCAATCAAATACCATTATTTCCTTTATTAGTATTCCTTGATGCTTTTTTTGCGTTTAAATAACTTTGTAAATTATCATCAAAAAAATTCTCAATATCATTTAATGTTAAACTAAACTCAATTTGTAATAATTTCATTTCAGAAATAGTTGTTCTAATATTAGTTAATTTTTTAGAAGGTATAAATTTAGGATCTAAATTATTTTCTATTCTTTTCATTACAGAATATGGATTTAATGATACTTTAACAGGCAAATTTAATTTTTTGGCAACTTTATAAGCTGGATAAAAACCTTGAGATAAAAATGTATTTCTACCTTTTACTCTAAAATCATTAGATAATATCATTGAAAAAAATACAATAAAATCGTTATTAACAATAACTCCTTGAAATGGTTGTTGAATTTCAATAAAATTACAATTTTTATATGTCTCGTTTATGTATTTATCATAAAAAAGTGTTTGATATATTGATTGATTAGATAATTCTATTATTTGATTATCTGTATAATTTTTATTTTCTTTTAGAAATTTATTTTTTAGTGACTTATATAAATTAATTGAAACATTGATAACCATTTGTATTAACAGTATTCCTTTTTGTCTTTTTTATAATTAACACCTTTTCAAACTTGAATATCTTTTTTGAACATATTATTACATATTCACATTGATGCAAAAGATGGTCTATCTAAATTCATTACATCATATTTTAAATGGTCTTTTGTAAAACACATTCTTCTTTTTAAATGTACATATTGAACTCTTTTAAATTGTTGTAATTTATCACAAAATTTTTCACTATTAAGTGCTTGTATTCCAAAAATTAATGCTCATTGTTTTTCATTACCAAATTCAAGTAATCTTTCTATTAAATTATGCTTATTTCTAAAAGGAGGATTTGAAACAATAATATCTCAATGTTCATTTGGTTGATATTTGTAAAAATCTTGATTATATAAAAGATGAGAATAAATAACTTTATAACCATAATCCTTAAAGGCTTTTACGAAATTAGATGATTCTAAATCAAAAGGACATCAAATAACTTTATCTTTTGGTATTTGTGAATTTTTAATAAAATATTCAACATCTTCATAAGTAGTATATCATTCATCATCATTAGCATATCTAAAAGCTTTTGTTATATCTGTAGAATTTCTTTTTATAGTACTTTTTGTTTGTTCTTCAATATAATTCATTAAACTTTCTTTTGTAATTAAACTATTACTACTGTGATTTATTTCTCTTTCTAATATTTCTTTATTCATAGTAAACCTTTCTATATTTTTAATTATTTTAAGTATTGGTAAACTTTTATATTTTATGTGCTCTTTTATTATAAGTATGAAAATTAAGCTATTTATTAAAATTTTTTTAATTTTTTATTTTATCCTAATAACTATTAAAATTCATATTTTAAATACTTAATAAGATTATTTTAATTAATTATTTTAAGTGGAATTTTTTGTATTTAATTAAGACTAATTAGTATCTATACTTTTATATATCCATAAAGACATAATATTATTATCTTTTTTTATATTAATTTAATTACATTATCAATATGAAATTTAAGTAATTTATAGAAACTTTATTTCTTAATCAAATTCAATGTTTTGATTGGAACTTTAAATAGTAATTTATATGTTTTTGATATTTTTTTTTAATGTATTTAAATATCATAAAACTAAATTTATTAGATAATTGATTGTTTTCTATTATATATTTTTTCATATGTTTTCAATATTTATATTTTACCATATTGTAGCATCTGCAATAATATAAACATTTTATAGTTTCGATATAGATATATTAATTTATGACTTTAATTTTAATTTACTTATTTATTGGAGGGGTAAAAAATCGGTATGTTATAAGCTGAGCTTGTACACATTCATTTTTTGATAACTTAATTATATATCATTTTCGCTAAATTAATGCAGTTTTCACTTTTTTTCTGCTGATGCAAAAAATGTTCTCTTCGCGCGCGTACGCACCTTTAAAGGCAAGCCAACAAATGGTGCAAACTTCTAACCGAAGTACCATCATTGTGCTTGCTATTATTATTAGATAATAATAGAATTTTTAATTTTTCTGATGCAGATTTGCATCATTTTTTAAACTTTGTCACAAATCTGGTGCAAACTATAAAATATTGATTAAACTACTATAACATAGTTATAGTAGAATTTTTTTATTCTTTGTCACAAATCTGCACCACCATATAATTTTTTAGAAATTTATAAAAAAATTGTTCCGACATGTTTTTTTAAATTTTTGTACATAATTTTTGATTTTATAGACTCTAAATTAAACGTACTATTGACTTTTAAGATGTGTTTTTTGAAGGAATTAAATACAAAATGTTCTGTATAACTTGATACTAAACAAAATTTATTTTCGTTATTTCAGATATGATATTTATTATTTTCTACGAACTTAAATAAGGATTTTGCATTCAAAATAAATTTATTTTCCAGGTTAATATTTTTAGTTTCAAGCAGAAATTGATTTCTTATTTTTGCATAAATTTCATACCCCCATTACATTCATAACTAAAAACATACCTAAATAAATCCAGTCATCTTATTCTATATTTTTTACTAAATCAATTTAAAAATACTTTTTTATTTTCTTTTTTTGCGAAGTGATTAAACCCAAATGTTTCATTGATTTTCTTTACTAAATGAAAATAATCTAAGGTGTATTTTACGTTTATATTAAATGAAATTGTTTTCATTCATCTAGCACCATCACCTTTTAAAATCACACTATTTCTATCTATATTTAGACTATTTAAATAGTGGTTTAAATTACTTGAAACTCAATTTAAATCATTAGTTTCAGTGTTTTTATCACTTACTTTTTTTAAGAAAAACAAACATAATACAGCACTTTTTTTGGATTTATTTTTAATAAAATTAGTATGCAAAATAGCTTCTCTACACCTTAATTTTTCACCATATTTTTTACCTTGAATATTGACAAAAAGATCATCAACTTCTAGATTAATTTTTTCATTTTTTGAAGCTTTAAAAATGCTTTTATTTTCCTCTATTTTTAGATCATTTTTTAAGCTAATTTGTTCGTTAATTTTGAACCTTTTTTTTAAGAAAAACAAATGTTGTTTTGAAGGTTGAATTTTAATTATTTCACTTGGTATTTTAATGTTATTTAAATCAGCTAAAATACATGCTTTTATTAGTTCAAAATCATATTTAGAAACTGCTAAATTTTCTAAGATTTTATCGTGGTAATAAACAACTCTTTTATGCTTATTATTTTCAATATATTCATACATTGTTTCATTTAAATAAAATACACCACCATATAATTTTTTAGAAATTTATAAAAAAAAGATATAAAAAAACAACATAACAATGATGTTATGTCCGAAAAACATATTTTTTCTCGTATTATTCCGTCCTTAATATATTCCATTTCTAAGTCTCTAAACGGAAAATCCCCTTAGTGTTACAAATATATCACTGCAACATTATTATATACACCAAATTCTTAGTTTTTACAAAAAAAATAAAAAAGCGACACAACAAAGTGTGTCTGAAAAATATTTTTTTCTCCACTTGCCTACTCACTATATATTCCACTTTCAAGTATTAACTGCGGCGATTCCACTTGACGATTCAAATATATATTGATAACTATATTATACATTAAAAAAAGGATTATCATTAATATATGACAAAAATATTGTTGATACTATTATTGATCATTTAAAAAAAAACATTTTTCTAAAAATATATAACAAAGATCACCAAGTGATTGATACTATAAATTACTAAATAAATTAAATAGTTAAGCTAGTTTTTTCTATTAAAAACACCATAGCAAATAACTATGATGTCATTTTATTATTTACTTTTAATTGCAAACTCAATATTTGAATAAACATGTGGATACATATATTAATACCTTTTTTTAATGTTATATATTACATATACATGACTATATATTTATGTTTCAAATTTTGTCCGATCCTAAAAACCCCCTTCAAAAAATTTATGATTTTTTCAAAAATTTCAAAGTTAAAAATACCACTAAAGTAAGTAGTTTTTCATTTTTAAAAAATATTTAACATTGTTTTTAATTAGAATCATGTTTATACCTTTAACAATTGGAGGACTTATCTGGACTTGAACCAGAATACGTTGTAAACAAAGCGTGTTTTGCATTAAACTACATGTCCATATACATGACTGATTTTTTGACTAATTAAAATTTCATAATTAAATATCTTTGACTTTTAAAATCACTACCAATAAATTTTTTAAACATCTTTCCTGTTTTATTTTTTATTGTAATAAATTTCTTTTTTATGGTTCTTACTACCATATAAATTTCTTTTAAATTAACTCCTAAAATATCAGCAAATCCACAATGCATTTTATATATTTGACTTCTACTTAAATCATCAAAAAAATTATTCTGTAAAACTATTTTTTGACTTAATTTATGTGAATAGAATTTCTTACCAAAAAGAGCTTTAGATTTAAATTTTTCAATCGTAAATCATCACGCAGATTTTAACCCTAATAAAAGTAAAATTTTCATTTCATTATAACCCTTGATAACTACATAAATTTCACCCTTTTTTCTAAGATTAATTTTTCTCAATTTTAGAAGATTTTTTTCTTTTAAAAATTCTTCATCTAACATATTTAAATCTACCATTTTTTTAATCGCTAAATTAACAGTAGATTTCTTAAATCCAAGTTCGTTAATTAAATCATTTTTAGAAAGATTAATATTTGAATTTTTGTAGATTCTAATTGTTATAAAAATTTTTAATAAAACAAGATCTCTAGATAATTTATTTTTTCAACTTTCAGAAATAACAAGTTTTCCACTTTTTATGAATTTTTTAATGTGATCTAAATTTTGCTTGTCATATTTTTTCTGATTGTATTTCTTTTCAAAATTTAAATTGTTATAAAAATCTTTGATACTCTTATAATCGCATCCATCCTCCATTAACTTTAATTCACTTCATGCACCCATAAATAACCTACTTTCAATTTAAAAATTTTTTTTATTTTTTTTGTACAAGGAGGCCATTAATGATATAATATAGTTATCTTTTGTAGTGGGTTAGTGGCCTACTTTTTTTTTATTCAGTTTTTAGATCAAAAAATAAAAGCTACAAGCACAAGCTCGTAGCTTTTTTTATTTTCGACACACTAATTTTTTACGCATCCATATTTTATTATCATTCCATTATATATTCAGCTTGTTTGATAACATCTTGAACCGCTTCTTTTGTATATTCAGGTGGGTAATTATATTTTTTCAAACATTCCTTGATTTTAGTTCTCATTTTAGCTCTAGTAGCTTGCTTATGAAATCAATCCGTTGTTGCATATTCTTCAACAATTTCTTTTAATTCATGAGCAATTAATTTTAAAGTTTCATCATTTAATAGATCTTGTGCAGATCTATCTCTAATAAGAGCATCATAAAAAGCTCTTTCTCTTCCAAATACACCAACGCGATTAGCTTCTTCTTCATTAGAAACTATTTCACCAGCAAACGAAACTAAATCAGCAATAGTTGCTTCTGGTAAAAATTCTCCATCTCTATTAGAATATTGTTCTAAAATTTTTCTCAATCTCTTACTATATTCTTGAGATTTGAAATAATTATTTTTTCTAGATTCAGATATTGCTCTTTCTAATAATTGCTTAATAATTTCCATAAATACTAGAGGTGGATTTTTTTGTCTTAATTCTGCAATTTTTTTAGCACTTAATAATTCAATAACATTTATTGATTCATTTTTGTTTTCAGTTAATACCTTTACTTCATCACCTTTAATTGCATCAGCTAATAATTTGGATACATAAAGATTCATATCTTTAATAGATATATAAGAATAACTCATTCTTAATTTTAAAATAAAACTTCGTATTGCTAGATAATAATAAACATCATTTTTTTCTTCTTCTGTAGTTATACCACCACAAACAACAAATGCTTGTTTAATAGATATAGAGAAGTCATCCATAAATCGTTCTTCTCTTTCTTTTGTTTCTAGAACAAATTGTGAACCAAATTGAATAGCTGCAAATCTCTTAGCTGAATCATTACTATAAAATTTACTTTTATCTATCCTGTAAAATCACTCATTTAAAATACTCAATTTTTCTTTAAAAAGATTATAAATTTCTTTACGAATATCTTGAACATTTTCTTTTCTCTCTCTATCAGTGTAGAATATCAATGCTTCATCAAGAGCTTTAGATAATCCTATGTAGTCTACAATTAATCCGCCCTCTTTACCCGGATAAACTCTATTAACACGTGCTATAGCTTGCATTAAATTATGAGCTTTTAAACGTTTAATGAAATACATTACGTCTAAATCCGGTACATCAAAACCAGTTAATCACATATCAACCACAATTGCAATTTTATATTTAGAATTATCCTTTTTAAATTCTTCTCCCAATGTTCTTCTATAATCAGAATCTCCAAAAATTTGTCGTTGTTGTTCTGTATCCTTATTTGATTCTGTAACAACCAATATAATTTGATTCTTCATTTTAGGAAATAAATCTTCAGTAATTTTCTTATAAAGTTTTAAGGCTGCAGCCCTTGTTTGACAGACAATCATTGCCTTACCATTTAGGAAACCTTTTCTTTCTTCATAATGTTCCATAATATTTTTAGCAAAAAGTTCAATCATATCATCATCTTCGAGAATAACTTTCAATTTAGACATTTCTTTTTTTGATTTTTCTATAGATTCACTATCAGATTTTCTGGTTTCTTCTAAACATTTATAATAATTATCTATTTCATTTAAAAGTTTATCATCAGTCCAAACTTGAGCTAATCTAGATTCATAATATAGTTTAACTGTAGAACCATCAATAATAGATTGGGTCATATCATAAACATCAATAATTTCACCGAATACATCAGTAGTTTGTTTATCTTTGTTAGAAACAGGGGTTCCAGTATATCCAATAAATGTTGCATTTGGTAATGCATCTCTAATATATTTTTCTACACCATATTTAAAAATTGCTTCATATTCATCTGTATCTTTATTTTTTTCATACTTGACAGTTTCATAAATACCATAATGACTTCTATGAGCTTCATCAGTCATAACAATGATATTACTTCTTTCATTTCTTGGTAGATTATCTTTATCAAACTTTCTAATTGTAGTTAATATAATTCCACCTTGTTTTATATCATTTAATTTATTTACCAAATCTTCTCTAGATATAGCTTTTTGTGGTTCACATTTTAAATAATTTCTTGCGCTATAAAAAGTTTTATATAATTGATCATCTAAATCATTTCGATCAGTTAGTACAACAATAGTTGGAACTTTTAAAGTTTGTTCACAAATAAGTCTGTGTGCTAACATAACCATAGAATATGACTTCCCGCTTCCTTGAGTATGCCATATTATTCCTGCCTTACCATCACCAACAGGTTTAATGGCTCTTTTAACAGAATTAGCAGATTTAACAACTCCAAAATATTGATGATATTGTCCCATTATTTTTATAGGTTTATCATTTTTATCTAATATAAAAAATATATTATTTTTAATGATATCTAAAAAACGAGTTTTATTAAAAACTCCTTTTATTAAAACATCTAATTTATATACACAATTTGTATCGTATCCTTTTTCACCTTCTATGCTTTTTCATTCATTATATCTATCTATTTTAGATGTTAATGTACCTACTTTTGTATTTACACCATCTGAAATAACTAAAAATGAATTGAAATTAAATAGAGTAGGAATATCATATCTATATCCATCTGTCTCTGAATTAGAGCCAAGTTGTTCGTATGCATGTTCTAGAGTTGCGTTACTTGCATCCTCTGCAAATGATTTTAATTCCATCACTACTAATGGAATACCATTAACATAAATTATAACATCAGGAATTCTAGTGTTTTTTCCTTCATTAAATTTAACTTGATGAACAACTTGAAAAACATTATTTTCTGGATTATTAAAATCAATAAAATATATTGTAGTATTTATGTTATCAACTGTTTCAACAGATAACCCATCAATTAAAAGTTTGTGAAAATCATAATTTCGTTCAAATAATGAAGGATTAACCAAAGTTAATATATGATTAATCGCCATTTCTAAAATGGTTTCATCATCTATCTTATTAATCCGTCTTAAACAATTAAATAATACTTTTTTATTAATAAAATCATCAAATTTGCGATTATTTAATCAATAATCATTTTCACTATCCAAAAATTCATATTTTTCATTTTTTAGCAAAGTTATTATAGTATTTTCAACTTCAGCTTCATTGAACATAAAAACTCACTTTCTATATTATTATATTATTAATTCACAGATAATTATTTGTTCAGTTAAAATTACTAAAAAATAAAACAAAAAACAGCATTAATTATTATCGCTGTCACTATAAAATTAAATAAGGTTTTAATCTATTAAGTTTGTGATGGAAGAGTATTACATTACCAATATTTATATTATTGATTATCAGTTAATTTAGATATACTTATAGATTCTACATTTAATGAACTTTCAAAAACAACATTAGAAAATTTGAATATTAACTTACCAAATTTAACACACAAACAACATATAGTTAACACTATAGGAAGTGTTGATGATTTAATTGAAAATTATCAAGAAAGAATAACAAAAATGCATGAATTAAGTGACATGATAGTGTCTAAGATAGATAAATGAGTTTCATATGATTATGTTAGATTCGATAAAGGAAAGGAAGTTGGTTCATCTTTTTATAAACAAGTAAAAAGTAAAGATGATATTGAATATATTAGAGTGGGTGATCTAATAAATAAAAACAACACTATTTATGTATCAAAAAACGATAAATTATCCTTATGTGATGAAACAGATATATTAATATCATTTGATGGAGCACCAGGAAGGGTTGCAACTGCTTTAAATGGATATTTTTCATCTGGAATAAGAAAGGTTAAATCAACTATTGATGATAAGGGATATATTTATTTTTCTTTAAAAAACAGAATTAATCAAGAAATTATTAAAAAGCATTCAACAGGTACAACTATATTGCATGCTTCGAATGCTATAAATTATTTAATTTTCCCTTTATTATCTAATTTAGAAAAAAATAATCTTAATATTATGTATTTTAATATTATAGATTTAGAAAAAAAGAAACAGAACTTATTGAATATTAAAAAAACATTACTTCAAAAGTTTTTTTCTATCAATCAATAACTTTATCAACTATTGCTTGTTGTTCTTCACTAGTTTTTCTTAAGTAAATTCTAGTTGTTTCAATAGATTCATGTCCCATAAGATCAGCAAGTAAAGCAAGATCTTTGTATTTTTCTAAAAAATTTTTTGCAAATCTATGTCTAAATGAATGCGGATATATTACTTTTGTATTCATATTATATTTAGCGGCAAGACATTTTAATTGGTGAGCAATTCCTCTAGTTGTGATTTGTTTACCATTTTTATTTAAAAACAAATAACCATCGTCTCTACCTATAGATGAGTAATATTTAATAGCTGCTAATGATAATTTTTTAGGTATAAATATTCTTCTTATTTTTCCTGATTTAGTGTATAAATCTATATATCCTCTTTTTAAGTGTTCTAATTTAAATTGAATTAATTCTGAAACTCTAGCTCCTGTTGCTCCCAAAAATCTCACAACAAAATACCAATCAATATTATTATCCTTTTTTAGTTTATTTTTTAAAAATTCATAATCAGCATCGCTAATAACATTTTCAAGAAAACTCTTTTGTTGAATTTTAACAAAAGATAATTTGTAATTATTTTTTTCAATAAATTCAAGATATTTATTAATTCCCTGAATCCTTAAATTTATAGTTTTCCCTTTATATTTATCAACTAATTCTGCTTTAAAAGCTAATAAATTTTGTTTATTAATAGTTGGAAATTTTGAAAAAAAATAATTAATTGAAAAACAGTAAGATTCAATAGTGTTTTTTGATAGGTTATTACCCAATAAGTATTTTTTAAATTTTTCCATAATACCCCCTGAATAAGAGGTATTTTTGATTAGAAATATTTATTAAGAAGGATATTTTTTATGCTAATTAAATTAGCTATTTTCAATCTTAAACTGGATAACTTTTTGATATATATATCATAATTTTGATTAAAATTCATAATTTCTTCTTTTTCTAATTTAGGAACTTTGATGTTTCGAAAAGTATTGTTATTAATACTCATCATCGTCGTACCAACTGAATTATTATTTCTCTCGCTAGTAAATGAATCGGAAATAATGATAGAAAAAGCTAATGATAAAGGAAATTTCTCTGTACATTGAATACCACAAAAACCCGTAGACAAAATACAATTATTAATCAAATCTAAATCATCTGCAGTCACAGTTAAAATTTTGTATGAATTCTTCATTTTAGCAAATCAAATACTATTTTGAAAAAATTGCATATTTGCTCTTGAAGGTCTATTATCATATTTAATTTTTTGATGATTATAAATATTATTAATACCTTCCACTGAAGCAGTGTCAATATAATTTTTCAGTCCCTTATATTTGTTAATTCCTGATTTTATAATATCGGGTTCATAATAATCAATAAATACCTCTTTTTTATATTTTAAAATAGCAGTCTTAAGTATGATTATTATTTTATTAATTTGTTTTTGATAATTTTCAATTAAATCATCAACACTTCCTATAGTGTTAACTATTTGAAATATTTATGTAGCATTATTTGTTTGATTTTAAGTAGAAATTCCAATTTTTTATTTAAATTAATTAGATTTTGATAAACATAATTAATTTTGTCATTTATTTCATCTGAATTATTATGTTCTATTATAGTTATACTTTCGAGCATGTTTTTTGTAATAAATTTTATAACACTTCCTTGTGAATTATTTTTTAGATTATCTATTTGATTTTCGCATTCTTTAAGAAATAAATAAAAATATTGTTTAGGTGAAATTACATATGTTCTTTGATAAGCATTAAATTTTCCTACATAAAATTTCACATCAATCTCCCCATTCCCAGAGATAATTATTTGTTCAGTTAAAATTACTAAAAAATAAAACAAAAACAGCATTAATTATTATCACCACCACTAAAAATAAATTGTTATAAATTAACGAAAATAATAAAATAAGATTTTTTATAAAAAAATGTTTTAATATAGACTAGAAAAACCAATGAAAAAATATTATTGTAATTCAATTCTAATTGCAAAATTCTATATTATTCTTTTACAAAATTATTTTTTAATCAAATACACAAAACATTTTGTATTTGGAATTTATGATCTTTTTAAATTTGAAATATGTTTATATTTAATTCATTTTTGCTTTAGAAAATTAAGTAAAAAATATAATTAAGAAAAATAAATTAATAGTTTTATTATAATTTTTCATATGGTAAATTTTGTATATTTAAAACAAAAAACAAGAATTATTAAAAAATTACAATTTATCCATGATTTGTTAATATATATAAAATAAAAGGGTAATGCATTATAAAAGTTTAAAAATTATTTTAAATGGTAAGAAATAATTAAAAAGATAAATAGTAAATTAAAGGAGAAATAATATGTCACAAATCATTGCTGAAAATGTCTTATGAGGAGCTGCTGAAAAGTTAAGAGATAAATGTGATCCTGCTGATTATAAAAACATAGTTTTAGGTTTGGTATTTTTAAAATATGTTAGTGACAAATACAGTGCTAAGTATAAGGAATTATCTAAATATAATGATGGAAGAGAAGATGACGAAGATTATTATATTTCAGAACATGTCTTTATAGTACCTAAAAATGCATTATGATCTGAAATTTCTAAATATACAAAATCTAATAAAATTGACCCTGAAACTGGAAAAACATATAATTTGGGTCAATTAATTGATATGGCTTTTGTTGAATTAGAAAAACACAATGACCAACTAAAAAATATTTTACCTAAAACTTATTCAAAAAGCGATTTAGATAAGGATACACTTGGTGAATTAGTAGATTTCTTCACTAATAACTTGAATATGGAAGGAGTGGATGGCGATTTTTTTGGTCAGGTATACGAATTTTACATTGGAGCATTTGCAAAAAAAATTCCCACAAAAGGAGGGGAATTTTTCACTCCTAAATCATTAGTTGAATTAATGGTGGACATTTTAGAACCATATAGAGGTAGAGTTTATGATCCTTGTTGTGGTTCGGGGGGTATGTTTGTTCAGTGTTCTAAATTTGTAAAAGAACATCAGGGTAATGTGGATGATATTTCTATTTTTGGACAAGAAAGTAATCCAGGTACTTGAAAAATGGCTAAAATGAATTTAGCTATTAGAGGTTTAGAAGGAAACCTTGGTTCTTCAAATGGAGATTCTTTTACGGATGATAAGCATAAAGATTTAAGAGCAGATTATATATTGGCTAATCCTCCTTACAATTTAAAATCTTATTGAAAATCTACTTTAGAAGGAGATCCAAGGTGGATTTTTGGAAGACCTAATGATAAGGATGCCAACTATGCATGATTATCACTAATGTATTCAAAACTTGCACCTAATAAAGGTAAAGCAGCGATATTAATGCCAAACGGTGCGACAACAAGTAATCAAAAAGATGATTATAATTTAAGAAAAAATATGGTTGAAATGGGTAAAGTTGATGCAATTATTGCATTACCTAATAAATTATTTTATAATGTTAGTATCTCTGTGCAATGTTGGATATTAAATGCAGCAAAAACAGATAAAGATATATTATTTGTAGATGCGGGTGATAAAGGAAAATTAATATCAAAAAAAATCCGAGTATTAGAAAATGAAGATATTAATTTAATTGTTGATACATATAAAAAATTTAAGAATGATGAGTTTAATGAGGGAATTCCTGGATTTGCTAAAGTAGCATCACTTTCAGAAATTCAAGAAAAAGATTATTCATTAAACCCTGGTAGATATGTTGGGACTGATGAATCTAATAAATTATCAGATGAAGAAATTAAGGAACAACTTAAATTAGCTACCAATGAATTATTAGAATTAATGAAAAAAGGAGAAGAACTAGAAAATAAAGTTAAAGAGATTTTATTAAATGAGATTAAATAATGTTAACTATGTGTTGTTGAAAAATTAATGAAAACTCTGGTATATTAATTGACTTTATGATATCTTGAGTCAATAGCGGTTGTGTGCTACCTATACTTATGTTTTTGTAATTAATTGTTTTTAGAAAATAATATATATATTTCAGTATAAATTCTGAATTACTTAGCGTGGCTATAATCACATTATCAGAAGCTCAAGATTCAAATTTATTAAAAAATAAAGAACCACAATTTCCTACTCTCCCTATAAAAATTGATTCTTTATTTGAATTAAAAAAATCAGTTTTACCAATTATTCCTGAAGATCCATATACATTATATTTACCATATTCATTTAAAACTGGTAATTTACCGCTTTTTAAATCTAATATATATTTTAAAAGCATATTATCCCTCCAATGTTTGTTTATAAAATTTAAATCAGATTAATAAATATTGTGTAACTTTACTTAATATAAAAGAGGAAATTATGAAATTTATTAAAGATGTAGCAAAAATAAAAAATGGTTCATCAAATTCTGACAACAATATAGAAAATGGAATTTTTCCGTTATTTGATAGATCGAAAGTTATAAAACACAGTAATAAATATCTTTTTGATTCTGAAGGAATTATAATTCCAGGAGAAGGAAAAGAATTTATTCCCATATATTATAAAGGTAAATTTGATTTACATCAAAGGTGCTATTTTATCGATATATTTTCTAAAGATTATTTACCTAAATTTTTGTTTTATTATATTTTTTATAATAATAATTATTTTAGTAAAGTTGCAGTTGGGTCAACAGTTCCTTCTTTACGTTTAAGGCATATTGAACAAATGCAAATACCCTCAACAATTTTAGAGTTTCAACAACATATAGTTAACACTATAGGAAGTGTTGATGATTTAATTGAAAATTATCAAAAACAATTGAAATATTACTATAAAATAGAAGACTATTTATTTAGTTTATATGAGAATTATTGTGAAAAAATAAATTTTGAAGATGCTTTTTTAACATTTAATGGTGGTGTTTTCAAAAGTGATGAATACTTAGTATATTCACCTTTCAAATTAATAACAATAAAAAATATCGAAGATTTATGATTAAATACTGAGAATATTTCATATCTATCAAAGAAAAATGCAATATCTAAATATAAATTAAATATTGGAGATATTGTGATGACAATGACAGGTAATATTGGAAGGGTTTCTGTTATTGATGAAAAAAATTGTTTTTTAAATCAACGATTGATAAAAATAAGTTCTTATTCCCCCTTATATTTACTATCATATTTAAGAAAATATAAAGAGCATATAATTCTTTTAAGTAGAGGTACAGCTCAAAAAAATTTATCGCTATCAGACTTATTAAAAATAAATGTATATAATTCAATGCAAGAAATTAAAGATTTTAGCAAATACGATAGTATCTTTAATAAGATTATTTATATTAAATGTGAAATAAAAAAATTATTAAAAATTAAATCAATTTTATTATCAAAATATTTCAAATAATTCATGATATAACAACTGTTGATAATTTAATTGAAAATTATCAAAAACAAATTAATAAAATAATAATCATACTTAAGTCTAAAGATGGATAAAATAATAAAAAATCAACAAAAGATGATAAACCACTTAATAATTTAATAAATGAAATATCAAATTTCATTACTGAAAACAAAGACGATTAGATAAATCAGGTTATATTCTCCTATCAAAAATAAGTGAACATTTATATAAAACAATTAAAAATTTTAATCCTAAAAACTATGGAGCAAATTCAAGTAGAATTTATAATTTTTTTAATGATTATTTAACATTTTATTTCGAATTACAATTTGCACAAGATAAAACAACTGTACTTGTTAAAATGAAAAATAACAATAATTCAAAATAATAATTTACTTGTTATTTCAAAATAATTTTTAAATTTAGAATACATATATAAATAATATGTTTTAGAGCATAAATTTAAAAATTAAACAATATAAAAATTAATTTTCTATATTAAGATATTTTGCTTATTTCATAATTTTTTTTGTATAATTGTAATGTTACTTGTTGTAACCATTCCAAAAAGGTTTTAAGCATAGCACCTTAAGGGTGAGCCACTAAATAAGGAGGACATATGTTCGCAATTATTAAAACTGGTGGAAAACAACTACTTGTTAAACAAGGAGACACAATTTTTATAGAAAAAGTTGAAGGTGAAGCAGGAAACGAAATCACTTTTGATAAAATTGTAGTTTTAGACTCTAAAATAGGAACACCTTATGTTCAAGGTGCAACTGTAACAGGAGTTATTGAAAAACAAGGAAAAGCGAAAAAAATCGTTGTTTACCGTCATAATCCCAAATCAACACATAAACGTAAATTAGGTCACCGTCAACCTTATACAAGAGTATTAATTAAGGAAATTAAGGGGTAAGAAGAAATGGCACATACGAAAGCTGGGGGTAGTACCCATAATGGCCGTGATTCAGCCGGTAGAAGACTAGGTGCAAAACTAGCAGACGGACAATTTACATTAGCTGGTGGAATTATTTATCGTCAAAGAGGAACAAAAATTTTTCCAGGTAAAAATGTTGGTATAGGATCTGATGATACCTTATATGCTTTAATAGATGGTATTGTTAAATATGAAAAAAGACGTAATAGAAAATACGCTTCAGTTTATCAAGTCAAAGAAGAAGAGTAGTTTTTATTAAGACAAGCACAATAATTAGTGCTTGTTTTTTATTTTGATTTTGTTTTAGAAAACTAAAAAAATTAACACTTATCCTGAAGTGTTAATTTCTTATCATTAATGTATAAATTTTAAGATTTTAAATCTTTAAAATTAAATTCAACAATACCACTATTATAAATAGTAGATAATTTAGGTTCTTCATTTCTATTAATAGTTGATGTTTGTTTAATATTATCTCCATTTATAATATTTGTAAAAATGTATACAGCTGAGGTTTGGAAGTTTTTAATAATATAAACACCATTTCCGATATGTGAATTATTTGGTGTTACACCTTGATAATTATTATCCGCTTGACCATTGTTATGAAATATTGTTCTTAGAGAATAAGAACCGTTACCATGTTCAGTTGTATTATCTCATTTTTCTGTATGGGTTATCATATATTTAGCAAAATCAGTATTTGATCATACATATGCTGTGCTACCATCAGTTTCACTATATTCTAATGTTGGAGTAACTGAATTATCATTAAATGTTTTTTGTTTAGTAACATTATAACTATCATAATGAGTTAAAAATAATGAAATATTTTTAGTTGCATTATCAAAATCTACTGCCAATCTTATTCTATATAAAACAACATCAGGCATTTGTCTATTGGCAACAGGAGTAATATCATTACCCATTGCAAATGAAATAGTATTTTTATTAGCTTCATAGTTTGCTTTACCAACTAATAAGTTAGCAGGTAAAACAGCATCAATTAAAATTTCATTATTTAAAATAGAAATATTTAAATCTTGTAATTCTGAATTTGCTTGAATTTGAGTTGATTGTTGATAAATATAATATTCAGGGAATTTGAATTTAATATTGAAATTATCATTACCTTGATTACGTTCTTCTAAGCTACCATTACTATTTAACACAGCAAAGTGTTTTTGTTTATCAGAAGTATGATATGTAACTAATTTTTGGCCATCAGTTATACCTAAAGCTTTTTTAAATGTACTAAATACTTTTTCACTTGCTAATTGACGATTAGTTACATCTTCTCAACCAAGTTCATCAGCATTTCCTATTATTTGTTTTGAATTATAACCTAAATTATTAATGTTATTATCTTTAAAGAAAATTGAACTTGTTCCTGAAGTTAATGCAAGTGTATCTTTAGTTTTGAAGGTAATTTCTCTATCTACTTCAAAACTAAATCCTGAATAATTATTAAAAGTAGTTAAATTATTCGGTGTATATTGATATTTTAATTTAATTTTATAAACTTTATTAGAACTATTACTTGATTTTTTTGTAACTCATGAATTAGTTGCTGCATCTTTTACAATTGAAACTTTAAAATAAATTGGATTAAACTTAGAATCATTGTCTAATTTAGTATCTGCAAAACTTTCAAACATACTTAAAAATGAATCATTATTAGTAATATCAAATTCTGAATCATTATTTTGGGTTAATTTTAATAGGTTTTTATTAAAATCTTCATAAATTACTGATGATTTTATAGTTGGATTTTGATTATGTAATAATAATTTATACATATCATTTAAATTATTATTATTTATATAATCTATAAAGTCTTTTGTATCATCTACATAAGTAGTTAAACCATTTATATTATTATCAAAAATATAACCTTGACTAACAAAATCAGCTTCAGTTTTTGGAGTAATTGATGAAATTGCTTGATTAATTGTTTGCCAATGACTTTGGTATTGAGTGTTAATATTTGCAGCAAATTGGTCTTTATCAGCTTTAAATAGATATTGTCAAATTTCATTTAAATGTTGACGATTAGTTAATAAAGTT
This sequence comes from Mycoplasma miroungirhinis, assembly GCF_013008815.1. Classification (GTDB taxonomy): domain Bacteria; phylum Bacillota_I; class Bacilli_A; order Mycoplasmatales; family Metamycoplasmataceae; genus Metamycoplasma; species Metamycoplasma miroungirhinis. The sequence continues at coordinate 407,157 of NZ_CP053097.1, forward strand.
TGTGCTTCTGTTTTAAAAGTTTGAATTAATTTATTAAATGAGACTATTAATTGATTTGCATCATTAATATCATTTTGTAATTTATTAATATCATCATTTGATTTAATACTACTTAAATTATTATTATCAGTGAATTTACTTAATTGTGTTTTTAATACATTATATTGATTTTGAGTGGTATTTAAATTAATTTCTGAAAATAAAGTTTTTTGTTCAGTAGTTACAAGACCTTTATCAAATATTGCTTTTAATTTTACTAATTTTCCAGTATCAGAAGTAAATAAATCATCAAAATCGTTATTAATTGAATTTTTAAATTGTTCAATTGCTGATCGAGCTTGTTTAATTAATTCAATGTTTTTAGTTAAATAAGCATTTGAAAATGAAGTAGTTAAATCAATTGAAGAATATTGTTTTAAATTATTTTCAATTGTTTCATGCATCTTAATAAAGTTATCAACTTCAGTTAAATGACTAGTAATCTGATTAAATTTAGTTCTAGTTGATTGTTTTCAAATTGAATCTAATAAAATATTATTTTTATATGATTGTAATTTTACTTGTTCAGTTGCTAATTTTGTACTTTGCAATTGATATGCTTTTTGGACTTGTTCTCTAAAGGTATCAAGAGCATCTTGTAATAAGATATTCATATTTTTTATTGAAACTTCTGGATTTTCGTCTTGAGCAATTTGATAACTATTTAGTTTATCAACTGATTTATCTTTAAAAGTATTTAAAACAGTATCAGTTGCTAAATTTGCTCCATCACTTAATTGAGTAAGCAAAGTTCTTGCATTAGTTGCTACAACGTTTAAGGAATCTTTTTTAGCTGTTATAACTTCATTTACTAATTTTTTTAGTTCTTGAACTTTATCTTCTTTTTGATGATTTGTAGCTTGGTCAGATGAGTTTAATGTAATTGCTTCATTAATTGCTTGATTTAATTGATTAAATTTAGATGATACATTTGTTGAATCTAATTGTGCACTTAAACCTGTTTGTTTTAAAACATTAACTTTTGATGCATCACGATATGCAATACTTAAATCCTTGGTTTTTTGGAAAACAAAAGGAATTGAATTTTCAGTTTCACCTGTTAAATATTTATTTTCAATGTCAGTAAATACTTGTGATTGAGTATTATTATCAAAATGAATTGCATCTAATTCATTCTTAAATTGTTTGAATTTATTATTTAAGAATGTTTTTTCATTACTATTAATTACTGATTCATTATTAATTTGAGCTTCAACTTCACCTGATTTTACATATACCCGTAAACGTGCTTCATGTAATTGTAAAATTTTAATTTTGGTATCAATTTCTTGTTCTTTAGTATGGATATTTTCTCTTGTTGGAATATCTTCATTATAAATTTGTTCTGCACTATTAATTTCAGTAATAAATGTTTGTTTTTTGTTATCTATATCATCATTTAATGGAACTACAGTTTGATTATATTCATTAAATTCTTTTAATTTTTGAGCTAATAATAATTTTTTAGTTAAGAAACTTTTTAGCAGTTCTATTTTTGCTTGAATTGCTTTCATTTGTTCTACAGTATCAGCATTTGCATTTTCATTGTTTAATTCTTTAATTTTTTTCTTTAGATCAGCAAATAATTTTGGATATTGTTCTGAATCTGTATATGTTTGTGATTGTTCAATTGATTTTATTAAATTAGCAGTTTTAACTCTTTCATCACGAGCTTTTTTAACATTATCAAATTTAGCAACTAAAGTTTGTAAATTATTATTAATTTGGTTTGCATTTAAGTTTTGAGTACTACTTGGTAAAGTATCTCACATTGCTTTAATTAGATTTTGTTCATCTTTTTTAGTAATTTCTAAATTTTCATTACCTAATTGACTACGTTCATCCATTCAAGTTTGAATTTGTTGAGATATTTCTTTTTGTTTAGTGATAAAAGTTTTAGCTGCTTCTGCTTTTGATTTAACTTCATTTAATTTATCAGTTTTTTGTTGAGAGGTTAAAGTTGAATCAATATTTGCACTGTTTGAAATTTGTTTTAATCATTGTTGTGCTTTTTCTAAATTTTCATCACCACTAATTCCACCAAATTCAAAGTAATTAACATCATTTGTTAATGTTAAGGTTTGAGCAAGTGATTGTTCAATGTCATTTGCTTGTGTTAATCTATCTTTAGCTGCTTCAATTTCTTTAATCTTATTAATGTATTTAGTTTTAATAGCTTCAATTTGAGCATTATCTTTTTCTTGATCACTTGAAATTGTAGCTGCATAAAGTCTTCTTGCATCTTGAATTAAAGGTGATAAATCATTAGTTACTAAAGAATTAACTAAATTCGAATTATTTGCATTACTATTTTCAATTAACAATAAAGCAGATCCTGAAACTAAACCTAAAGCATCTGAATATAATTTTGTTTCATTAATTACATCTAATTTATTTTTAATATTTTTTAAAGCAGGTTTTTCAAGTGTTTTTGAATTTGTGTCTTTAATATTTTCTAAAACTTCTTCAGTAATTTTGGCAAAATCATTATCAACTAAATTTCCTAATTGTTTTTGATTTTTAAAAATATCTTCAATTACTTTATTAACTTGGCCTCTAGTTTCATTAGATTCACCAGGTATATTTGAAAAGTTTTTTGCATGGTCAATTAATTCATTTGCTAATTTTTTATTTTCGCTTCTTCTACCTATTTCCTCTTTTATTTCGGTTAATTTTGCAATTAAATCGTTATTTTTTGCAACAATATCATCAGTATTAAAAGGAGCAGTAGGATATTCAGTAGATGCTAAAAGAGCTTTTAATTTTGAAATACCACGTTGAGTTTCATTATCATTTGGATTATCTTTAGTTAGTTTAGTAAATTTAGCAATTGCATCTACAACATCTTTTTGTGTATCGTTGTAGTTTTTCATTGCTTGAGTTTGTTTTGAAATATCTAATGCTTCTTTTTCTGTTTCAATACCGTTATGATTGTTTAATGTTGCTTTAATGAAGTTATTAAACTCTTCAGCTAATTGTTTTACACCATTAATGTCTTCTTCAGGAACTGAATTAATATCTTTATTTATAAATTTATTATATCTATCAATTGCATTTTCTGCAACGTCTTTGTTATAAGCTTTTTTAATAGCTTCTTCATGACTTTTTATAGAAGCAATTGTTGATTTATCTGTATTATCTAAGTCAGAAAGATATGCTTGACGAGCTTGCTCATAATTATTAAAATTATCACCATCAGGAGCTTGTTGATTATGAAAAGCTTTTTTATCATATTCTGTTTTTAGAAGATCAGATTGTTTTTTAGCTTGATTATAATCTGATAATAATGATTGTTTTTTAGCTTTTAATTGGTTAATTTTATTTAATAAAGCTGTGGTTTTTTTCTTAATATCTTCTGCTTCAAAAGCATTATCATTAGCATCTAAAATAGCTTGATATTCTTTTTCTACTTCTTTTATTGAATCTTTTACTTCTTTTAATAAGTCTCTATTTTCTTCATCTTCAGTTAGTATTTTTGGTAAATCATTTTTAACAACTTTTCTTAGTTCATGTTTTGCTTTTGCATTATTAATAGCTTTTTGAATTTTATCTTTTTTATTTTGAATATCTTCAAGAGTATCAATTGGACTAGTTAAATTAGGCATATTAGCACTGATTACTTGTTGCAATTTATTTGCTTCAATAGCAGATTCAGTATCTATTAATGTAGGATCATTTTTAATTTTGTCATGTTCTTGAATTGCTTTTTTAACAATATCAATTAATTCATTTTCATTATTTAATTTATTTAACGCTTCATCAGTATCTGTTAATGAATCTGAATTTAATTTTTGTTTTGAATAAGCATCAATTCCAGTAATTGTGTTATTTAATTGTGATTTTAATGCTTCTGGACGATTTGCATCAATTTGGTATTTTTTATCACCAATACGATCGTTTAATGTTTCAATTTTATCTTTATTATAAGCTAAATCTAATTTTGCTTTTTGTATATCTACATTATCTGATGCATCTTGTAATTTACTTGCATCTGGAATATTTTCAGCTGAACCTAAAGCTGTAAATAAAACTCGAATATCTTCTTTTAATTTACCTTCTTCTAAAATTTCATCTGGCACTCTATTTTTTCTATCAGGATCGGAATTATATCTTGTAGCATCTTCATCATATTGATTTAATTTATCTTCAATATTTTTTACTATTTTTATAGATTGAGATAATAAATCTGCATTTGCTAAAATAGATTCTTTTTCTTGTCTAGTTAATCCTTCTTTTGCCGCTTGATTATAAAGTTGTTTTAAACGAGTACGTAAACCATCTTCACCAGGAGAATCTGCTAAATTATTTTCAGGATAAGCTTTATCTATTGCTGCTTTTATTTTATCTAGTTTTTGGTTTAAAAATCCATCTTTACGTTTTTCATTAATTGAATTTAATAAATCATTTGCTTGTTGATTTAGCGCATGGATTTTATCTAAATCAACATTATCTTTTGCAAGTTCAGCTGCTATATTAGCTTTGATTTGATCCATTTGTGCAAATTCTTCTTGAAAATTATCTTTTAAATCTTCATCTTGTTCAATTTCACTTCTTGCTTTATCTAATTTATTTATAACATCGCTAACTTCATTAATAGCATCTACTATATTTTGTGCATTACTTGCAGTTTTTTCAACTGCAGAAATAGTCTCTTTAAAATCATCATTATATAAATGTGGATTATTTTGTTGATTATCATCTTGAGATAATAAATCATTCATTTTCATTGCTTCTTGATGTAAAGATAAATTAGCATTTGCTAAAGCATTGATTTGATTAATTTCATATTCTGAAGGTTTATAATTTGGATCGTTTGTTTTATTAAACGCATTGTATGTATATTCAATTGCCTTATATAGTTTTATGGTGGCTTGATCTTGTTTAAGTGCTGATTCTAAAACATTAACAATAAATTTATATTCTTGAATTAATTTCAATACTTGAGGTGAAATAATTGGATTAAATTGAAGGGAAATTTCTTTTTCAACACGATTATTTAAATCATTTAATTTATTTTCAATAACAGCATAATTAATATCTAATGTTTGTAAGTTATCATTTTTTAAAACTTTTGCTATGGTGTTAATTTTCTCTTTAATTTGTTGAAAATCACTTACGTTATTTTTACTTAATTTACTAAATTGTTCAATTGTTTTTGAACGTAAAAATCCTAGTTCAATTTTTTGTAAACCACGAAGTTGTTCACGAATATTATATTTATTTTCAACAATTTGATTTTTGTTTAATGTTGAAAAAATATTTAAACTTAAAATTCTATTTTGTAAATCAGTTGCAAGTTGTTTAACTTGTTTATTTAAATAAATATCTTTAATATCTTTTTCAAAATCATTTAAATTTAAAATTGTTGAATTAATTTGTTTAGCTAAATTTCTAAATTCGTTTCTGGTTTCAATTAAAGTTGAAACAGTATCAATTTTAGTATTAACTTCATTAACCAAATCATTTAATTTTAAATTTTTATTATTACTTAATGTTTGAATTGCATCATTAAATTCATTTAATTCAAATTTACTAATTAAAGGACTAGGATATTGTGAATTTACTGTAAAATTAATATCTTTAAAATGATTTTTAGCAACTAAATATTTTTGATCTAAATTACGTAAAGTGTTAAATTGATTTCTTAAATTAGTAATCACAGAAATTAAATTTTGCTTATCAATTTTTTCAACATCTTTTATATTAATTAAATTTAAAAAGTTAGGATCTTGTTTTAATTGTTGAGCTTGTGAATTAAAACTGATGTTTGGAAATGCTTTTACAAAGTTAATATATTCATCAATAATTTGTTGATTTGTAGAATTTTTAGATTCTAACATATTTTTAAATGTTTTTAAATTATCTAAAGCATCTTGTAAATCATTAATTGATTGTGAAGATTCAATTTTTAAAGTCGAAGTATTTTCTAAATAATCACTTAAAGATAAATAAGTATAAACTGATTTTAAGGCTAAATGATCATTAAGTTCTTTTTCTGCAACTAAATTATTTTTAACCATTAAGTCGATTAATTTATCAAAAATTTCGCGATTTATTCTTGCTAAATTATTTTCACTAATTGCTGATTGTAAATCATTAATTTGGTTGTTGATTTCAGCAGATAATGTTTGATCTTTTTTAATTAAAGATAAAGTATTATTGAAAACATTTTCAAAATTACCATTAACAATCTCATTCATTTCTAAAATAACTTGATTGTATTTTTTAACAAATTCTTGGTTTTCTAAACTTGAATCTTTTAATTTATTTTCGATATGAGTTTTATTAATTGCTATATCGTTAATTCTAAATTTTTGATTTAAAAGATCATTTTCAATTTGGAAAACATTTTGCATAACTTCATTACGTAATGCAAGAGTTGGATATTGTTGTATTAATTGTTTAACATTATCATCTAAAGAATTATTAGTTTGTAATAAATAATTATTAATTAAAGCAAATTGTTGATTTATTTTTGAACTAAATTCAGATGTAAATTGATTAAATCATTGTTTTTTATCTTCATTTGACATTTTTTTGAAATTATCAAATGAATAATTAAGATTAATTGAACGAATGTTGTTAAATTGACTATTTAAATCAATTTCTCTTAATCTTTTAATTTGTCCTTTGATTAGTTCTTTTAATTTATCTGCCTTTTGATTATCAAAAGTATTTGCATTTAATTCTTTATCTACTCAGTTTTTGATTAATGAAAATTGATAATCTCCAATATTATTTAAAGCAACAAATTTTTCAAGTGCACTTGTATTTGGATTATTAATAATAAATTCAGCTGAACGAGTTTTATTTTCTAATTCTTGTTTAGTATCATTATCTAAATTGAAATCTTCTTGAAAATTATTAAAAGATTTAGTAAATTCTTCGTATCTTTGTAAAGCCATTGTTTGTTGTTTTACTCTTTTTTGTTTATTTCATAATACAAAAATCGCAAGTGCTATATCAATGGCTGCAAATGCTACTATAGCTGATTTTAATGCTTTTCTTTTCATTATTTGCTCCCTTCTTTTTTATTATGTAATTTTAAATAAATATCATATTTATCTAATACTTGATTAAATTTTTCATCATAATTTTCGACAGCAAAGTATCTGTTAGTATATGTTGTATATGCTGCATTTAATTTATCTTTTCAAACATTTCCAAATGCTTTAGCTCATAAATTAGCTTTAATTGCATTTTTAGTGGCATCATCATTTATGTCAGTTAGCTCATCACTCATGTCTATTTTGTTTTTATCAGATTCATTTGGAAGGTATAGGTATCAACCTGGCTGTCTGTCATTTGCTTCTGCATATTTATATTGATAATCATCAGTAGATGATATTCTTATAGTTGTTATTGATTGATATCAACGATATAACACACCATATTGTCCATCATCACTAACTACTGGGATTGAAATGAAAAATGGAATTCAACTTCTATAATTACCACCATCTAATCTTAAGTCAGATGAATTTTGTGTTCAATACATAAATTGTTTGTTTTTAATTTTTGGAATTTTTCAATATTTAGTAGTTGAACCATTTAATGGAATATTTAATCCTGGAATATCATTTTTAAATTTAATTTTATATTTTAAATTAGCAGATGATGTAGAAAGATCCATATTATCATAATTACCTTCGAAAATAGCTTTTTCACCTAATGTATTAACATTTTCTGGTTGTGGAATTTGATTTAATATAGATTGTTCATATCGATCTCCGTCAAATGAAATATCTTCTCTAATTAAACTTAATCCATTTTCTTGTTGATATTGTGCACCACCTGCAGAGAATTTTGATAATAGTTCAATAGTAAATGTTTTGTTATTTCATCCTGCTTTTGAAGCATTAAATAAAACTTTATTATTTGAGTAAGTTTGATTTTGACTTGCATTATTATTTGGATGATTTGGATCATATAAATCCGCTTTTGTAAATCTTAATGCTTGTAAAGTGTTAAATGTAACAAAAATATCATTAAATCTAATATCGAAATTTGTCACATCATTAAAGAAATTATCTCCACTAGTTGGTTTAGTATATTCAATTTTTATATTAAATTTAGTTTTCTTAATACTTGTATCACTTTGTAAAAATGCAGGAATTCAATCTTCACTTGTTGAGTTTCTAGTTATATAAACATGTACATTGTTTGTATTAAAGATTGTTTCATTACCTTTTAAGAATAAAAATTTATCAAAGAAATCTAAAAATTGAGTATTGTTTGTAACATCTATTTGAATTAAAGTATTTTGGCTATCTTGTTTTTTAATTTCTTCTTTTAAATCCTCTAATAAAACATTGTCTTTTGGAGAAATTTCATTTCTAATATGTTCTTGATTGTTTGAAACTAAGTAATTAAAGAAAAATTGCTTATTAACTGGATCATTAATTCATTTATATAATGAAACAGTTGAATTATAAATATTTTTTAAAATATCTAATTTTTGAGTAATAGATAAAGCATTTTTCTTAGCTAATTCAGTATTTGTAGGATTTTTATTTGCATTTACTAATGAATTATAAATTGATGTATAAGTATTAATAACATCGCCAAAGATAGTGTTTTGGTTATTATTTTGTTGATGATTTGTATCTGCAATTAATTCCAACATTTTATCTAATGTTCTTTTTTCAATAAATTTATTGTAATTACTTTGTAAACTATCTATACTATTATTATTTGTATCATATATTAATTTATCAATACTATCAATAGCTGCTAATATTGATTTAGTTGCAGTTTCAAAATTATTAAATTCTTGATTAATTTCAGTTTCTTTTGAATTATTAGTTTGATTATAATCAATATCATATGATTGTTCTGATAATAAATCATTATTTGTATTAATTGCAATAGTTTTGTCATTTACTTCAGATATTTTAGTTTTTAATGCATCAAAGGCGCTATTTTTATCTGCAATTATTTTAACTAAATCATAAAGATTTTGATGATTATTATTATCTTCTTTTAATTGTTGATTAAATAAAGTAATTTCATTTTTTAGTTGAATATATGAATTTTTGGAAATATTTTTAATATTTTTATAATCATTTTCTAAACTATTATATAAATTTCTTAATTCATTGGTTCTTAATATAAAGTTTTGATTATTGTCTGTATTAGCAGTTATTGTTGTATATTGTTTTAAATCTTCACCAAAATTATCTAATGAAGCATCTTCAAAACCTAAATAACTTGAAATTTTCTTAGCCTCAGAGTCACTTAACATTGTAGAAGTTTTATATTCTAAACCTTTTAAGAATTTAACGTAAGGATTTAATTGATCATAAATAACTTTTAAACGATTAGTTTCAAAATTAATAATACCTTGTTTTTGAGTTTTTAAACCTTTTAATGCATTTGTGTAATTGTCTTGAGCAGTTTTAATTTTCTCAAAAGTATCTAAATTAGGATAAGCACTTTGTCTAATCTTAAGAGCTAAATATTCATTTGATCTTGGAGTTTTATGTGGATCTCTTGAATTGTAGTTTTGAGTTAAGTATTTATCTAAATCAGTAATTTCACTTAAAACACTTTGAATTTCTCTTTGTTTTTGATTTTTTATTAAAGCAATAATACCATCAATATTGTCATTAATGTTATAAATAGATAATAATTTATTTGCTTCGTTATGAACTTTTGGAGAAGCAAAAACTTCTTCAATATTTGTTTGTGCAGTTAAAATTACTTTATCTAATTTATCATATAAATCTTTCATTGCTTGAGTTTCATTTTGATAATAACTTTCAGATTTATTTGGTTGAAAACTTTTTGCTAGATTAATTGCTTTATATAATTGTTTTGTATGTTCTAAAGCTACATCAAAACTATTATTTCCAACTGTTAAATATTTATTTACTAAAGTATTAATAATATCAACATCAACAACTGGAATACCATTTAATTCATTAATTAAACTATTTAAAATTTCTTTTAATGGTTGTTTTAATTTATCATTTTTATTTGTATCATTATCAATTATTTCATTATTAATTAAGTTTAATTTTGTATTATATTGTTTTAATAAATCTACTTTTGCGATTAAAGATTTTAATTCAGTTATTTTTTGATTTATATTTTGTTTATTTAATTCTTTGTAGTAGTAATTATCAGTTACTGTTGTAGCAGAAGTTTTTTCAATTTCTTCATATTTTGATTGAATTTCATTTGTTGTATTAGTTAAAATTTCTGCTTTTGTTTCATTAATTGCATTAACTTCTGCTACTTTTATTTTAGCTAAACTCACAGTATCTGCTAAGCTTACATATAAAGGTAATAGTTGATTAGTACTTGAAGTCTCATTTAAAATAGTAGTAATATTTTCGATATTTGCTGGACTTTGGACATTTTTAATTTTGTCTAATTGACTTACAAAGAAGATTTTTTGATCTTTTTTCAATTCATCATATTTTCCATTTGCATTTGTAAATGAATCAATTTGGCTAATACTATTTGTTAAAGTTTCTTTAGTTTGTTCTAATGCTTCTTTTCTTTTTTCATATAGTTTATCTGCATCATCATAATCACTATTTAATTTTGATTCTTTAGTTTCTAAATCTTGTGTTAGTTCAATTGAATTAAAATTACCAGCTGGAATCTTAGGAACTGCATCTAAAACAGCTTGACCAATATTTTTTTCATCATAAGTAAATCCATATTGAGTATTTTCATAATTTCAAGCAGTTTTATCGTAATTTTTTAATGTTTCTGTTTGATGATTGGCTAAAGCTTGAGCTTTTTTTGCAATTGTATTTAATAATGAAATTTGAATAGAATCATTTTTTACAGTATCAGAATTTGCGTATTCAATTAATTTAGTAACATAATTTTGAAATTCTTGTTTTTTAGTTGCTGGATCATTATCATTATGAGTACCAATTCTATATGTAATTGATTCAACTTGAGTTTTTAATGTAGTTAAATTAGTATTTAAATCAACAAGTTCTTTTGAACTTTTTACTAATGTATTAATTTCTTGAGATAAAACATTAAATGAATCTATATCAGTGTATTTAGTTTGAGCATCAGCTAATTTATCTGCAATCTTCTTTTTAAGTTCTTGTAAAGCATTTTCTAAAACACCACTTGGTGTAATTTGAGATTGTGTCTCATTTGATTTTTTTATTAAATTAGCAAAATCAACTATGTTTTGAATATTTGCACGGATTTTTTTAGCTTTATTACCAATTGCAATAACTTGTTTTTTATCATCGCCTTGATGGTCATTATCACTTCTTTGAACTTGTTCTACATCTTGAGTATATTGATCTAGTAATTGATCAATTGCAGTTTTAGCTTTATCATCTGAACCAACTATTTTAGCATCAAATAATTCTTTAGTTTTTGCAATGTCAGCTTTTTGATCAGCTTTAACTTCATCAAAACTTGCAGCTTCAGCAAATTTTGCACTTAATTCAGCAATTTTATTATTAATAGTTTCATTAGTTGGGTCTGTAGCAGTTGGATTAACATCATGTGCTGTTGGACTTGATTGTTTAAATGCATCAATTAAAAATTGTTTATTAACATCATTATTATTTAATGTTTTGGCTTTTTTAATAACTTTATCTTGTTCATCAAGTAGTATATCTAGTGAATCTAGTTTTTGGTCTTGTCTGATTATGTCATTTACATTATTTGTACTATTTTCGTCATTAACATTTTCATTTAATTTATTAATTAATTGTTCAATCTTTTCAATTGGATTTTCACCATTTAAATCTAGTTGTGGTGCTTGAGCTAATTTTTCTTTAGATGCTTGTACTTTTTGAAGTAATTTTGCTTTTTTGTCATTAAATTTATCTTTGTTAAATGCTAAATTTAATTGACTTCTTATGTTTTGAAAATCAGCTAATGTTGCTTGATCAAATGAAGTTTGAGAAGTTACATTTGTTGCAGTGTTGTTAATTAAATCTTGATATTGTTTTTTTAATTTTTGAATATAACTTCCATGGGTTGGGTCTTGTGGATTATGAGATTGAAAATGTTCATTAATTTCTATTTTTTCCAATCTTTCAATTTCATTTGCTAAATCATCTTTTGCTTGCTCAAATTCTTGGTTGATTTGAGTTTTTTTGTTTTTAAATGAAACAATTGCATTCTTGATAACATTTTTAGCTTGGATCAGTTGTGAGTTTGTTGAATTTGGATCTTCAATAATTGCTTTTTGTTGATTAAATAGTTCTGTAATTTGATTATCTACATCTTCAAATATTTTTCTTTGCACATAATTATCATTTTTAAATTGATCTTTTTGTAAGTCTTTTAATTTTTCTAATTCATCTTTTGATTGTTTAGATGATTCACTTTTTTGTAACATTGCATTAATATTTGCTATTTTATTATTTATAGTACCATTATTATCTAAACTTGAAGCACGATTTTCATTAATTACTTTTAATAAATTTTGAGCTAGTTCTGGGTATTTAGTTTTATCTAATTTATTAAGTGTTAATGCAGCTTCTTTTAATTTTTCTAATAGAGGTTGTTTTTGTGCTAATTGTACAGCTGTATTATTTGCAGTGAAATTAGCTGAATTATATGCATCCACTACTTTTTGTTGTAAATTATTAACTTCACTTTGTAAAGTTGCAATTTTTTTGTCATTTTCTTTTATTTCTTGCTCGTCAATTAAATTAATTCCATTTTTTCATAATTCTTCTAATTTAGCTTGTTTATCTGCAATTTGTTGATTTAAATTCTGAATTTCTGCATTTTTTGTCTCAATATTACTTATAGCTTGTTGTTTTTCTGTTTCAAATCTTTCAACATCAGCTACTAATATTGAATATGGTTGTTGATTTATATCATCAGCATTTTGTAAATCATTAACATTAATTTTGTTTAAACTTAAAAGAAGTTGCTCTCTTTTTAACTTAGCAGCTGCAACATTAATTTCAATTTGTTTTCTTAAATTATTAATTTCACGATTCTTTTGTTCTAATCATGCCTTATTATGAATATTTGGATCATAAAGAACACTATTAATAATATTGTGTAATTCATCTATTTTAGCTTGTGTTTGAGCATTTTTAGTTTCTAATTTAGATACTTCATCTTTAAATTCATTTTGTGATTCCTCATCAGGGAAAATATCTCCATTAGCTTCTTCTTTTAATTCAGCTGTTGCTCTTAAAGCTCTTTGATGATCAGCTTCTAAATTTTTGGTTCCAATTTCTAAATCAGATGTTGCTTCAATTGCATCTCTTAATATCGCAAATTTATTTGATAATACTTGACGTGCATTAGTTTTTTCTAACTCGGATTTATCACTTGTACCTATATCCACTGATTCATCTTGTAATTTTTTAAGAGCTTCAGAAAGTTTAGATTCAGCAGGTGTTTCAGTTTGAGCTGCATCTCTTTGTGAACTAAATACATCATTTAAAAGACGTTTAATTGCAGAAGCAGCTGTAGCCCCTTCTAATTCATTTTTCTTGTCTCCAAAATCTTTTAAAGCAGCATTTAATTCTGCTTGAATTTCTGATAAATTGAAATTTGGAGAAGTTGGATTATTTAATGCTTGATCTGCTTTTTCTTTTAAATCTTTAATAAGTTTTAATTCTTTTGCTAAATAAATTTTTACTTTTTCATTATTTTTTACACTATCTAAAATTTTAATTGCTTCATCTCTTTCAGCACCTAATGATCTAATTTCTGAAATTTTATTTCTGTAAATGTCATGTTCTTTTTCTAATTTTTCTAATAAAGCATGTTTTTGATTAGTAGATAATGAATTATTTTGTTCAATTACTAATGCTTGTGAAGCAATTTCTTTTACTTTTGTTTCCAATTCTAATTTCACTGGATTATCATTATCATCTCAAAATTCCTCATTTATAAGTTCTAACGTTTTATCTGTTTCATTATGTAATGAATTTACACGATTAGATAATTTTGCATCATTTAATAAATTGTATGAATATTGAGTAGCCCCTTGATTAAAATTATCATCTAAATTAGTAGTAGTTGAAGCTAGTTCAAGACGACTAGCAGTAGAAAAAGCATGTGTATAAGCTTGAAAAGTATCTTTTTTAGAATCTCAAATTTGTTTTAAATCTTTAGAAACAGTATTTTTTGAAAATTCAAAATGTAACTGTGGTAATAAATTAGCCAGCTCTTTTTTATTATGTTTTCTTTCCACATTTAATAACATTTCAAATTGAGTTGCTAAATCACTATTTGAAATGTTATTAGTATCTAAAATATTAATTGCATTTAATGTTTGGTTTATTTCATTTAAATCATTTGTAGTTGAATAAAAACCAGCATTTGCAATTGAAAATTCAATTTGTGATTTAAGTGTTTGTAAATTTTCTTTTAGAAAATCTTTAATAGTTTGTGCAGCATTTACGTGTGCAATTTGTCCATTTAATTTAGAAACATAACTAAAGAAATCAGTATAAGACATATTTTTAATTTCATTAATCATTTCACTTTTTTCTTGATTATTTAGTTGAGAATTTTCTATTAATGTTTGAACACTTGCAGTTAATTTACTTGCTATATTAATTGAATTTAGATCTCTAAATAAATTAGAATAAATTTCTTGAACATTATCATATTTTTTATTATCAATGTAATTTTGAGCATTTTCTAAAACTGAATTAATTTTATTTGAAAATGTATTTTGGTAATTGTTAATTGATTTTTTAGTATTTAAAATTAATGATTTAACCAAAGCAACAACTTCTGATTGTGATTTAAAATATTGAGCACTTTTAGTGGTAATTGAAGAAACAAAATTAGAAATTAAATCAAATGCTGTTTTTGCACCATCTGCATCAATTACTGTTGCATTTAAATCTATTTGATTAAGATTTATAAAATCCTTAACTGCATCTAATTCGTTATCAATTTTAGCTTTTTGATCATCTTCAAAAGCAGCTAATGACACTTGTCTTTTAGCTTCATCAATTTGTGATAAAAGTTTGTTGATACTTTGAGTGTTATTGTTTATCTCATTGTTAAATAATTTTTTAGATTCATTATCAAACATATTTTCATAAACATTAACAGCATCTCTTGTTATTTCACCTTTTTCTAATCTTTCATAAATAAATTTAGTTATATCATTAAGTTCATTAATTTTTGAACCTAAATGTAATCTATTAAGTTTAGTAATATTTCCTTGTTGGAAAATATTCATTTCTAATTCAACTGAAAAATTAACTTGATCTTGGTGTTCAACAATTTTATCTACTTCTGTTAAAAATTCTTCTTTGGATTTATTTTGAGATAAAAGTGATTTAAATTCAGCTTGTAAATCTTTTGCTCTTATTAAATTTTTATATTCATCAATTGTTTTGTCTAATGTTTCTTTGTTTTTAGAATCTTTATATGTTAAGCGTAACATCAAACTTCTAATTTTATTTCTTTGATTAAGCATATTAGTAATAGATGATCTTAAATCTGTGTTGTTTCTATTTAATCTAACTTGACTAATTTGTTTTGAATAATTAATTTCATTTTGTAATTGTTCAACACTTTCTTTACTTAATTCATTTTGAGATTTTAAAAATTTAATTGCTTTGTTTGTTACTTCATTTAATTGTCTATATGCATTGATTTCTTTACTTAAATCATCTGCATCTAAATTTGTATGTAAAAGAGGTACTGTAATAGCTAAAGCAACAGCAGGAATAGCTGTTGTTAAAAGTGTAGCTAGCATAAATCTTTTTCTTTTATTTTTGTTTGTTTCAGACATATTTTCTCCTTAATTACTTTTTATTAAAATCAATAAAAAATTCCATGTATTCTTTGTTCTACTGATAATAACAATCCGTCTTTATGTGTTCCTGTATAAATTAAAAAATCCGCAATATATGCAATTGAAACTGCAATAATAACAAGAAAAATTATTGAAAAAATTACTGTTAATATTATTTTTAATTTCAATTTTTTAGATTCTTTTTTACTTTGTAATTCATTGTTTGTATTGTCCATAAGTTTTACTGCCTTTCTAAATTTTGAAAATAAATATACTTAAAATGTCTATTTTATTTACCAATTGTTTAGACAATAATTATAAGCTTTTTTTTTTTTTTTTTGAAAATAAACATTTTTATATCAATTTATCATTTAATTTATTAAATGTTTTAAACTAATTAATTTAATAATTTTTAATTTTTTAAAATAACGCAATAAATTAAATTCAAGATTTTAAGTATTAGATTTTCTAAAATTTGTTTTGATTAATTTACTTAAAAATTATGTTTAAATATTTTTATAAAATAAAACAATATATTTCAAAGAATTAATATATTTAATTCAATTTATTTGTATAACATTTTTTCTTAAACATTAATTTTTCTAACTAATATTATAATATTTTTAATATTATATTTGTTTATTAAGTGAAAATTTTGAGTTTTAAAAAAATACACTTTACAAAAGTGCATTCTTATAAATTGAAATTATTTTTTAGAAAACACAAAGTTTCTAGTTGCATAATAAATTACTTCAGCAATAGTTGGATGTGTATAAACACTTTTTTCTAACTGATCAAAACTAATTTTATTTTGCATTGCTTGTGCTATTTGATTAATAATTAAGTGAGAACCTTCTAATCACATAAAAGCACCCAAAATTTGATTTGTATGTTTATCTAATAAAAACTTCACAAAACCATTTTTTGTATTCAATCCATCAGCAAGAGTTCGAGGTAATGCAGATGTTGGAAATTTAATTACATTATATTCCATTCCTTTTGCTTTTAGTTGTGTTTCATTTAAACCAACACCACTAAATTCAGGATTAATATAAACAGACCAAGCAACTAAATTAGTATTTAATGTTTCAGATTCTAAACCTAATAATTGTTCTGTAATAATATCAGCTGTTTTATATGCAACAGATGAAAGTTGCATTAATCCAGTTACATCACCTAATGCATAAATATGTTTTATAGATGTTTGCATTTTTTCATTTACAGCAATTGCACCTGATTTAGTTAGTTCTAAATTAAGTGTGCTAACAGATTCAACATTTGCAACTCTACCTACCGCTAAAAGTGTTTTTTCTGCATATAATATTTGTTTCTTATTATCAATTTTAACAACTAAAGCATCATTATCAAATTCTATTAATTCTACATTTTCATACAATTCAATATTATGGTCTTGTAAATATTCTCTAATGCTATCTTGTAAATCTTTGTCATAATTTCCCATAAATGATCTTGCTTCAAAAATTTTAACTTTTGTTCCTAAAGTTGCATAAAAATAAGCAAATTCTAATGAAATTGGTCCTGATCCGATGATATTTAATGTTTTAGGTAGTTGCTTTAAATTTAAAGCTTGAGTAGAATTTATTAATAAACCTTTTTGAGCAGCTTCTTTGAAACCTTTAATATTTAGTTCTCGGCTTTTAGCTCCTGTTGCAATTACTAATTTATCAAATTGAATTTTTTGATCTTGAAGTTGAATTGTATGTTCATCAATAACTGTTGCATTATCAAAATAAATTTTTACACCTGATTCAGTTAATAAATTTTCAATTTTTGTGTTTAAAAGTTGTTTATTTTTCAGTCTTCTATCTTGAATAGCATCAAAATCTATACTTAATTTTTGTTCTCTAAAACCATATTTATTTGCTTGCTGTAATTCTTCAAAAACTTTTGCTGATTTAATTAATGTTTTTGTAGAAATACAACCTTCATTAATACATGTTCCACCAAAATGTTTTTTTTCAACAATGGCAACTTTTTTGGAATGTTTTGCTAACATTGCTGCAAGGGTATAACCTCCTGGACCAGCACCTATAATTACTATGTCATATTTATTCATTTTCTTATCTCCTTTTTAGTTTCATACGTTATAAATAAGATTAATAATATATAAATGTAATAAATATATTTTATAACTAAAAGACAAAGAAAAAACGATTTTTTTATTAAATTTTTGGGCTAAATTTGATTTTTTGCTATTTTCTTATATGCTTATTTAATTTTAGTAATACAGCATTAATAGCTACAATAACAGTAGATAAACTCATAAATATTGCTCCGATTTTAGGACTTATATTTACACCAACAAATGACAAAATACCTGCTGCTAATGGAATTGCAACAACATTATAAATAACTGCTCATAATAAATTTTGAATCATTTTTGCATATGTTTTTTTTGAAAAAACAATAATATTAACAATATCATTTAAATTGTTATTAATTAAAATAATATCTGAAGTATCGTGTGCTATGTCAGCACCTGAACCAATTGCAATACCACCATCAGATCGAGCTAATGCAGGTGCATCATAATACCATCTCCAACCATTACAAATACGTTTTTATTATTTTGTAATTGTCTAATTTTTTGTTCTTTTTGATGAGGTAAAACATTTGCAAAATAACCATCTAAACCTAATTTATCGCTAACATATTTTGCAACATTTTGATTGTCTCCAGTTAACATATATGTTTGAATATTTCTTGATTTTAATAAATTTATAATAGTATATAAAGATGGACAAAAAAAATTAACATTTTTACGAATGTTAATTTTTTTTGTCCATCTTTATCATTCCCGGACGCTTATTTTTTAATTCAGAAAATGTTCCTTTAAAAAATGGCATACCACCATAAATAAATACAATTGTTGATAAACTTAATTCTAGGTACTTAACTTCTGCAAAACGGAAAATATCATTATTAATAATTCTTGCAAAAAAACTAGAAATCAAAATAACAGGAATAGTAATAATGATACTGATAAGTAATTTAATTTTAAAGTCTTTTATCATCATCAAATGATGGTGAGAATGATCATGATGATGATCATGATGATTGGTGCAAATCTTTATTATGATTGATGTTTTTATGATCTATATGATGATGATTTACATCTTTATTTTCTATATGATGACAGTGAAAATTGTCTTTAGTCTGTAAATCATGATGATCTTGATTTTTATCTAAATGATGTCTTTTTTCCATATAATATACCCTCCAATCAATATTTTTTTAATAATTGTACTTTTATATTATATATTTAATTTAAAAAATTTAATTTCGTTTTAAAGGTGATTATTAGACCGAAATTCAGTGTTTTTTTAATTAAATTTATTAATTTAAAAAAACTTACACTAGTAAGTGTAAGCTAATTATTGTTCTAAAAGTCAAGCTTTTAATTGGTCTACTTTATCTAATTTTTCTCAATTAAAATTTTCATCATCTCGACCAAAATGTCCATAGGTTGCAGTTTTTAGATATGAAACATTTTTTAAATCTAATGTATTTATTATACCTTTAACTGATAAATCAAAATTTTCATTAATAGCTTTTAAAATTAAATTTTCATCAATTTTAGCAGAATTAAAAGTTGTAATGGCAATACTTTGTGGTTTTGGACGTCCGATTGCATATGAAATTTGAATTTCAATTTCATCAGCTCAATTAGCAGCTACTATGTTTTTTGCAATATATCTAGCCATATAAGCTGCTGAACGATCGATTTTAGTATAATCCTTACCACTAAAAGCTCCACCACCATGATGAGCTCTACCACCATAAGTATCTACAATAATTTTTCTTCCAGTTAAACCAGTATCACCAACAGGGCCACCGATTATAAAACGTCCAGTAGGATTAAATAAAAACTCAACATTTATATCTTGATTAAATTTCTTTAAAACAGGATCAATTACCATTTTTTTAATTTTTGATTTTAAATTTTCTAAATTAACATTTTTAAAATGTTGAATACTCATTAAAACTTTTTGTACTTGAAATTTATTATGATTATCTAAAATGCAAGTAACTTGACTTTTCATATCACTTTTAATTTCAGTAATTTTTCTTGTTTTTCTTAAATATTCAGCTTCTTTTACTAATTCATGACTAATTGCTAAACTTAAAGGAATATATTGTGAAGTTTCGTTTATTGCATAACCATAAACTATCCCTTGATCTCCAGCACCTATTTCATTATCTTTTTGATCAACACCTAAAGCAATATCTGGACTTTGAGAATTAATTGCACTAACAATACTAAAATCTGTTTCTTTATAATCTAATCTTTTTAAAACTTTTCAAGCCACTTTCACCACATCAACATAAGCTGTAGTAGAAATTTCACCTCCTATTACAATCATTCTGTTGGTTGCAAACACTTCACAAGCAACTCTTGCATTTTTATCTTTTTTTAGAATTGAATCTAAAATAGCATCAGAAATTTGGTCACAAATTTTATCAGGATGTCCTGCACCTACACTTTCTGCTGTAAAACTTTTATAATTAAAATTTGACATAAAAAACTCCCTTTTTATTATTAAGCAAAAAAGAGAGTACATATACATATTAGTTAGAATTTGTTACACATGTTAAATGAATAAATTCATTCCTCACTATCCACCTTGAAAAACAGGTTGGCATACGTCAAAGCCGCTAAGCTACGTAACTCTCAATGTTTTGCTAGAAAATTATAACACAATTTAAAGTCTGTTAATTAAATTAATAAGATTTTTTAAAAATTTAAAAATGAACTATTTTTAATTTATTTATTTTAAAAAAGATAAATCTATAGATCATTTACATAATAAATAAAAATAAAATATTAATTTTTAAAATATTGAATGTAGGTTTTTACGGACTACCAATGTAGGTTTTTCGGAGGGGTGAATGTATGTTTTTACGGACTGTCAATGTAGGTTTTTCGGAAAAATCAATGTTGTTTTTTAAATACATTTTTTATATTATATAATTAAAAGGAACAAGGTTGAATTATGAAAAATACATACAAAAAAAGAATAATAGATAAATTAATAAAAGAAAATTTAGAAATAATGGGAGCACTTCAAATAGCTGGTCCTCGATTTTGTGGAAAAACAACAACTGCTTCACATTTTGTTAAATCAATTTTTTATTTAAATGGTTATTCTATGGGTAAATTGAATTCTGATAATGCTAAAGAAAATCCTCAAATAGTTTTAGATGGTGATAAACCGAGATTAATAGATGAATGACAAGAATTTCCAAAAATTTGGGATTTAGTAAGACATTATGTCGATATAAAAAATAAATATGGTCAATTTATATTAACAGGTTCAGTTGTTGAAAATAGAGAAACTATTTCACATAGTGGAATTGGAAGATTTATAAAAATAAATATGACAACATGTACTTTATATGAAAAAGGTTTTTCATCTGGTCAAATTTCATTGGAAAATTTTGTCAAAGAACCAGATAAATTTTCATATTTAGAAAATAAATCAAATACAACTTATGAAGATATTTTAACACATACAATTTTAGGTGGTTGACCTATTTTTGATGAAAAAGAGTACAATTTATTGCTAAAAAAGACAAAAAATTATTTAAATGGTTTTTTTGAACTTGACAAAAATTATTTAGAAAAGAATAAATTTAATATTGAAAGTTACAAAAAATTACTTCTAACTCTTGCAAGATTAGAAGGTCAAGAAATTAAAATTACAAAAATTAAAGAAGAAGTTTATGGCCAAACTAGGGCAAATTATGATGTAAGAACTATTGAAAGGTATTTGAATTTCTTAGAAGATTTATATATTATCAAAAGACAAAGATATTTTAATCCTAATGCACTAAGTTCTTTAAGAACCAAAAAAAGTGACATTATTAGATTTATAGATCCTTCCATACCTATTAATTTACTTAATTTAGATAAAAAACAGTTATTAAATAACCCTAATTTTTATGGTACATTTTTTGAATCATTAGTAATTCATGATTTAGAAGTCTTTGCACAAGCTAATAATGCAGAAGTTTTAAAATTTAGAAATTATGATGGTTTAGAAGTTGATGCAATAGTTCAATTAGAAGATGGAAATTATTTAGCTATTGAAATTAAAAATTCGATTTTACAAGTAGATAAAGCAGCAAATAACTTGCTTAAGTTCAAAGAAAAAATGATGAAAGCAAAAGATGAAACTAAAAATAGTTGTGAAAAATTTTATAATTTTGTTCCTAAAACTCTTGCAATCATAGTTCCAACTGGTCAATATTCATTTAAAAGAAGTGATGGTGTTTTTATAATTCCTTTTAATATGTTAAAAGATTAAATGAGCAAAATTGCTCATTTTATATAACAATTTTAACAAAATTTACATAAAAAAACTCGCTTTTGTTTTAACAAATGAGAGTAATTTTTAAATAAATAAATTTTATTTTTTTAATTTAATATTAATTATTTTTTCTTTTTAATAGCAAATATAGTTATTAATGATATTAAACCAATAACAGGAATTAAAATAAATCATAAATAGTTTTTATTAAATGAATGATTTTCATTTTTATTATTAGTTAAATTGTCTTTATTATTGTTATTTAATTGTTCAGATTTTTTTGATTTTTCTTCTGAATTTTGATTATTGTTAGTGTTTAATTTTGGATTAATTTTTGATGGATTTTGTTGGTTTTCGTTATTTGATTTTTCAATTTTCTTTGTTGAATTTTGAGTATCTGTTTTATTTAAAACATTAGGATTAGAAATTTTTTTATCTTCTTCTTGTTTATTTATATTTTGTGTATTTTGGTTATTTTTTTGAGTATTTTTTGTATTAAAATCCGAAGAAATATCTTTTTTACTATTTTGAGAATTTAGATTTTCATGTTGGTTTTGGGTTTCATTTGAATTTATTGTTGATGAATTGTTTTTAGTATCATTTTTATGATTTTCTGTCTCATTATTAGTTTTAGTTTTATCTAAATCTTTTTGTGTTTCATTTGGTTGTGATTTATTTAAATTATCATCATTTGTTGTGTTAGGTTGATGATTATTTTCGTCACTATCTTTACTTTGTAAATGATTATTAGGTTTATCTGTTTTTATAATTGTTAAATTTGATGAGTGTTTACGATAATATTTTTCATCAGAACCAACATAATTTACATTCACTTCAGTTTCATTATTAGTTAATGAATAATTTTTATCAAAAGCTCAATTAGAATCTAATTTAATATCATTAGTTGAATTTTTTAACTGATCTACATATAAAATTGTTTTATTATCTTGTTTTATACTATTTTTAATTTCAGGTACTAAACCAACTTTTGTAGTTAAAAAGATACTATTTTCACCAGTATAATCACCTATCCCAGTTATATTAATTTTATTATAACCAACATTTGCATCATCACGATAAAATCCACTATCTTGATCTAAAACTTCATTATATGTTAGTGTATAATCAACATTTTCTTGCAAAATTTTGTTATTTAATACAACTTTAGGTTTAATTTTTACTTTATCTCCATAACGATAAAAATTTTCATCTAAACTAAGAGAAGCATATTTTAAATCTTTTACTTCTAAATTATTGTTTATAAAATTATCAGAAGTAAAAACTTTAATTCTAGCCACTGCTCCATTTAAAGATTTTTGACTATTTATTCATAAATTATTATTTTCGATATATGAAAAATCATTTCCGTAGTTTTCTTCATTTGCAAACTTAATTTTGGCATCATTTTTTTGATTTGAAACTTCAGCAACAACAGCAAATCATTCATTAGCTTCTAAATCAATTTCTTTACTTAGGTCAATAGTTCTTAAACCAGAATGTAGAAAATGTTTATTTTCTTCTCAAACTGGATTTTGCAGTTCTAAACTACGTGGATTTATATTTTTAGAGTTTTTAATTTTATAAATTTTAATATTTACATCAACATCTTCACCATCAAAACCTAAATTAATAGCTTTAATTTTTTCTAAATTATTATAAGAACTTTTTTTAGATTGAAAAACAACTGCAGCTTTTGTTTGATTATGACCTATAACATCTTCATTAATTGCATCATAATAGTAGTTATTATTATAATTTGATGCATTAGTAAATTCTAAAGTTAATAAGTCCCAAATATTTGATTCATATGAAAGATAAAAATAACCATTATCAAATACATTATTTCCTCAACTATTTTTAACAATTCAAGCACCATTTTTCGTTGTTTTGTTTCCAAAATAATTTGCAGGTATAGAATCATCTCAACCTATTATTGCTCCAGCATGAGCATATTTAGTAATATTTGCATCAACATCTTCTGTATTATAATAAACTTTATTTTCTCTTACTGCATAAAAAGAAAAAGATACTGCACCATGATTTATAACAGCATTTTTAACATCTTCAATTTCATTAACTTTATTGTCTATATAAATGTAATCTTTTAATTTGAAATTAGTATTATTTTCAGGAATCTTTCAATCTTTTGGATTTTCATTTCTTAACTTATTTCATTGCAATAATGAATAAGCAGCTTGATATCCATATGCACCACTTGCAACTCAATCAGTTGTATGATATGTATCAAAAGTAGTATTGTTTAATTTATCTTCACCTTTATTACGATTTAAAGTTTTATATGCAATATTTTTTTCTGATAAATCTAATGTATCTTTATTTATATACAACTGATTTTTTAAAATATTAGCTTCAGCTACTGAAATTACTGAATAAGCTCAACATATTCCATCACTACCTTGGTCTTTAACTGATGTAATTATATAGTTTTCTCTTTGATCGAATTTTTCTGGTAGTTTTTTTACTAATTGATTAGTTGTTTGAGAAACATTTACAACACTTGTTGCAGGAATTAGTAAAGTTGATATTGATAAAATTTGTTTTAACATTTTAGTCCTTACAAATTTAAATTATATCAATGATTTTAAGATTTCAATAATTATTAAAGTTAGTTTTTGAGTTTTAAATTAAATATAAGATCAATACATTTGTATCACTTTATTCTATTTTAAAAATATGTTTAATCTAAAGAAAAAAATACTATTTTATTAGTATCTAAATATTTATAAAAACACAAGTGATGATTTAAACTATTACAAAATTTTATTTTACAAAAACATATACATAAATGTATATGATTGCAATTTTTATGTTCAAAAAAAAAAAAAAAAGCAATTAATTTTTTTATATTAAAATTATTAAGAAAAAATCAAAATTTTGTTATACAATTATGTGTTAATAATAATTGAAATTGAAAGGTAAAATGGTGAATATGAAACTACTTAAAACTAAAAAACAAAAAATTTTATTTGTTACAATGTCATCTATATTTAGTATTGCAACTGCAGTAAGTGTAGCTGTTTATTTTTCTAATAAAACTCATAGTTCATCGTTATACTATTTATCACAAAATCAAAATAAACCTAATTTTGTTGAAGGAGAAAACATTGATTTAAATGCTCTTGTTTCTAATTCAGATTCTAATCTAAAAAAATTACCTACACCACCTGAACCTCCTAAACAACAAGAAATTCCTCCTGTAATAGAAAAAATAGTTGAACCTCCAAAACCTAAAGAAGAACCTAAATTAGAACCTGAAATAAAAAAACCTGAACCTAAGCCTCAACCAGCTCTAGAACCTAAACCTGAACCAAAGCCAGAGCCTAAACCAAAACCAGTTCCAACCCCTAAACCTCAAAAACCTAAAGAACTACCTAAACCAAAAACAGAAAATAAATCAGTTGTTAATCCAAAAACCAAAAGTACAAAAACTACAGTTACAGTTGCAGGTGTTCAAGTCGAAGCTGATATTACTCCAGCAAAACAAAGAATATCTGCTACATATGATGTTGAAAATCAAATAGCAAATAGAGTAACATACGTTAATGATAGTACTGAAAAATTAAATAGTATTACTGTCACAGATGCATTACGTAAATCAGTAATTCAAAATGTTATTGGTAGCGGACAAAAAGAAGGTCTTAATTCTAATTTTAATATTAGTATATTTAAAACAGCTGAAGAAGTACTTAAACAAAAACCAGAAGAATTAAAACTATTTTTGAGTAACAATAAAACTGGTGTTTGGGAGCATGTGTTTGAAAAATTTAAATTATTATTTGATTCAAATAATGTTAAAAAATTCTTAAAAGTAGGAAAAGATGAAGAATATGAAAAAATGAGTTTTGATTCACCAGAGCATAGATATATTTGAATATATTTAAATCTAGATTGAACTAAATTTACAAAATTATCTTCTAATGCAGAAGAATATCTAAAAAAAGGTTATGTTATAGATTCTGATAATGCATATGTTAGAGAAGATGGTACGCTTGATTCTTTTGGTTCTGGTCAACCAGATAGATTTAATTCAGTTACAAGTCGTTTAAGAAGAGATAATAGCACAAAAAGAGTATTTAGTTATGATTCAGATTCAACTCGAAGTCCAGATGATGTTCGTGATGGAATATATCCAGGTTGAAATTCTCGAGATGCTTCAACAGATGCAGTTTTTAAAAATTTAATTAATCCATATGAAGATGGAATAAGAGTAAAACACATGACCAGAAATATTCCAACAAATGATCCTGATCAAATAAATGAAGGTTATGTAATTGAAATTGATGCAGCTAATGAATCAGGTTATGATAAAACATTAAATTTAATTAATACATTAAAACAAAAAAATCAAAAAGTTGTTTCATATCGAATTAAAAATATGGGACAAAATGATTCAGCACAAAAATTTAAACACATTTTAAAAGCTTTACCAAATGATATTTTACAAGTTGAATTATTTTTCTCTGCGCAAGCTACAAATACAAGTTCACTAATTGCACTAGAAGATAAAAAGATTAAAGAACTTGCTTTATATACATTAGGTAATTCATTACTAGATAAATGATCAATTAATCCTTTTGCTTTTAGAAATACAGCATGGATAAATACAAATGATTATAATGTAAGTTTTGAATACGGAAATCAAAAAAATATTGCCACTAGAATTACATTTAATACATTAGCTTTTGATAAAGATGATTATTTAGAAAATGATCAAGATCACTTTAAGAGAATTAATTTAGGTTTAAGAATGGCTTATTATACAAGAAACAATGAACCAATTTTCCAAGGTGCTTTTGGACCTGGTCTAAGTCCTGATCATAATGAAGGTGGAAATTCATATCCTACAATGTTAGATTTTAGTAGAGTACCAAAAGTAAGAACATTACATGGATTAGTGTTTAATGATATTGTAAAACCAACTAATAAACCAAGAAAAATAAAAAAAGTTACATTCTTTAATAACTCAACATCATATGAAGTAGGACAAAAAGACTTAGAACAAGCAGGATTAGAAAATATGGTTTCAGGACCTATGGAAGCACCGAAAATTGCATTTAGTAATGGTAAAATAACAACTAAATTCAAAATTACAGATAATGATTTAAGTACAGATGCAATAAGTAACTTATCAACCTTTAAAAAATATGCACAAAATGAAGATAATTCATTTACTGGAACAGTCATAATAAATCAAGGTGCAACTCAATTAAAACAAAAATTAGAAGAAGTTGGATTTACTGTCGAATTTGATAATGAATATGAAATTTCATAAAAAGGAGAAATATGAAAAAAACAAAATTAAAATATTTTTTACCTATTTTAATAACTTTAACTACAGTCTCACCATTAATCGCAATTAGTTGTGCAAATAATGTTAATGATAAAAAAGATAATAATAAAATAGATAAAGCAAAAAAAGATGATAAATTAGCTAAAGATCAAAAAGATAATAATGTTAAACAAAATCAACCTATAGCATTAGTTCCAGAAGAATTAAAAAAAATAGTTGCTAAATCATTTGATGAACTATATGAACTAAAATTTAAACGCGGAAATAAAAAAGATTTTAGTCCAGAAACAATATGATCTCAGCAAGATGAACTTTTAGATATTAAAGTAAAGTCAGCTTTTGAATCACAAATTTCTATTCATCTTTTAGATGTTATATTAGAACCTAATGCAAATGCAACAGGTAATTTATCTTTATCAATTGAAATCACTGATAAACAAACAAATAATAAAACTATTAAAAAATATCCATTAACAGGATTTAAAACTAATGCATATGGAATTTCAGATGATGGAACAATTAAATACAATCCAAATATTACAAATGATAAATTAGCACAATATCACAATTTATCTCAAGCACAAAGATTTAAAGAAGATAATGATAAATACATTACTGGTTTAAAAAGACAATATCAAAATAAATCAGTAGATCAAGTTAGACCAGATTTAAAATATAAAAAAGAAAATGCTAATCAGTTTAATGAAATAGCTAAAAACATTGGTGTCGATAATTTTGAAAATAGTGCATATAAAGGATTTACATTACCAGTTTATAAAAGTGATGGAACTATTGATGGTCTTTCATTAGCTCCAACTGCAGCACCAGAGCTATTTTCCGATATAGATTTCATTGGGGGAAGAGTTCCATTTCAATCTGTTGGTTTAGCTAGAATGTTACCTAACCAAAAATATAAAGATATAGCATTACAAACATTTATTGGTGACTTTACATATCAAGATAAATTTGAAAAAGAAATATTAGCATATAAAAAAGCTATTGATGAAGTTTCAAAATGAACACCAAGTGATGGAAAATTAGCTAAATTTAAAAAAGATTCAATTGATATTGTTGAAAATGACAAACAAATTGCAGAAAATGATTTTCAATCTAAATTATCTAAAACCCAAAATGAAAAAGATAAACAATCATTAAAAGCAGAACATCAAAGACAAATAGCTAAATTTAATGAAGAAATTAATAAAATCAATTCATACACAAACGAATTTATTATTAATGAGTATAAAAATAAAATTAAAGAATATGAATTGCAAGCTAATTCTGGAAATAGATTTCGTAGTGGTTCAGGAACTTTATGATTAATAGATTATGAAATTCCACAAGGACAAAATTATCCAACTAAATGATTTTTTGCAACAAATTCACACGTTGCAAAATTAATGTCAAATCCTACATTTAGTGGATTTTCACTAACAAGATTAGATCCTAATGTAGGAATTAATACAAAATTAAGAATTACAGGTTTTGATAATCATTACAAAACATATACCTTTAATGATCAAAATACAAGACAAATTCATAAATATGTAACTAAAGTATATGATGCATTAGATTATTTAAATACTTCTCCTTCTGATTTTTTAGCAAATAACCTAAAAGAAAAATATAAAGATGTAGAAGAAATGGCAGATTTTGCAGTTATTGAAGTTGATTTTGAAGGTTTATTAAAACAAGGTAATGGAATCAATAATAGCGCATATAGATTATCACAATTTGGTGAAGATGTTCAAACGGATAAATATACAAAAGAAGACAAGAACAAATTTAATGATGCTCAAAAACTAGCCAAGGAAATTACTAATGATTATTATTCATTACCAGAAAATAAAAAATCAAGCTTTTTATCAACTTCTTATTTAAAAGATTATGACAAAATTGATTATCCAATCATTACTTTTAATGATAAACCAAATAAAAAAACAGATGAATTATTCGCTCTAGGATATCCTGTTTCAACTAATGACTTTTTCTTAAGAAGATATGAAGATTATCAAGAATATAATAAAAAACAATCATACCATTCATTATGAGTAAATTCAGATTATAGATTTTATTATGCAGATACTCAAGGTGAAGATGGACCTTCAAATATTAAACAAGATAGATTAGATAAAGGAAATTATTTATCTTATCAAATTGGATTAAGGACATTTTCTAATAAACCAGGTATAAATGACGCATTTTTAGTTGCTCCAATTAGAGGTAATGAATTATATGAAACTTATAATGAAAAAGGTGAATATAAACAATATTTTAACACTGGTCTTCAATATATGTTAAGACACTTTGTTCCAACAGGTGGATCATCAGGTTCAAGTGTAAGAAATCAAGACAATAAAATAATTGGATTACATAGTACAATAATTGATGCTGCCAAAACAGATTTTGTTGTTGCATTAAGATCAGAAGGATTTGATTATCAAGGTGCTTTTGGAAAATATAACTTACCTCAATATGACTTAATTTATGGTGGAGGTAAAACCCAAAAAACATCATATAGAGAAGCATTAGAAAAATTACATAATCAACAAAAATTAGGACATACTTGATTATTTAAAACAGGATTTTCAATTAACGATATACCTGAGGAATTTAAATTTAAAAAATCTACAGAATAATTTTCATTATATTTTTTAAATTAAAAATAAAGGGGAAAATGTGAAACTACTTAAAACTAAAAAACAAAAAATTTTATTTGTTACAATGTCATCTATATTTAGTATTGCAACTGCAGTAAGTGTAGCTGTTTATTTTTCTAATAAAACTCATAGTTCATCGTTATACTATTTATCACAAAATCAAAATAAACCTAATTTTGTTGAAGGAGAAAACATTGATTTAAATGCTCTTGTTTCTAATTCAGATTCTAATCTAAAAAAATTACCTACACCACCTGAACCTCCTAAACAAGAAGAAATTCCTCCTGTAATAGAAAAAATAGTTGAACCTCCAAAACCTAAAGAAGAACCTAAACCTGAACCTAAACCTGAACCTAAACCTGAACCTAAAGAAGAACCTAAACCTGAACCTAAACCTGAACCTAAACCTGAACCTAAACCTGAACCTAAGCCTGAACCTAAGCCTAAACCTAAACCAAAACCAGTTCCAACCCCTAAACCTCAAAAACAAAAACAATTTCAAAAAGTATTAGTAAATGGAGTATTTGTTAATGCTGATGTAACACCAGCAAAACCAAGAGATTTATCTTCTTATGACTTTACTAATAATATAGTTAATCGTGTACCTTATATTAATGATAATACTGAAAAATTAAATAGTATTACTGTTACTGATGAATTACGTGAAAAAAGTATTAGCGATGTTATAGGTAATGGAAGAGCTCATGGATTAAATTCTCATGCTATAAAACTTTATATTGACATGGCTCAAGATGTTATAAGTAGAAATCAAAATGAACCAGAAAAATTACAGTCATTTATAAAACAAAATGAAGATTTTTGAAGAGATGTATTTTATAAATTTCAAAGACTATTTGACAGTGATAACATTCTCAAGTTTTTAAAAGAAGGAAAAGCAGAAGAATATAAAAATAAAAATTTTCTTTCAAAAGAACATCGATATATTTGATTACATTCAAATATTGATTGAACTAAATTTACAAAATTATCTTCAACTGCAGAAGATTATCTAAAAAAAGGTTTTGTCTTAGATCCTTCAAATGCTTATATTAATGAAGATGGAACACTTGAATCACATGCATATGGTCAACCAGATAGATTTAATTCAGTTACAAGTCGTTTAAGAAGAGATAATAGTACAAGAAGAGTATTTAGTTACGATTCACAATGAAATCGAAGCCCTGATGATATACGTAATGGTGTTTATGAAGGTTGAAATTCTAGAGATGCTTCAACAGATGAAGTTTTTCAAAATTTAATTAATCCATATAAAGATGGAATAAGAGTAAAATACATGACCAGAAAAATTCCAACAAATGATCCTGATCAAATAAATGAAGGTTATGTAATTGAAATTGATGCAGCTAATGAATCAGGTTATGATAAAACATTAAATTTAATTAATACATTAAAACAAAAAAATCAAAATGTTGTTTCATATCGAATTAAAAATATGGGGCAAAATGATTCAGCACAAAAATTTAAACACATTTTAAAAGCTTTACCAAATGATATTTTACAAGTTGAATTATTTTTCTCTGCGCAAGCTACAAATACAAGTTCACTAATTGCTCTAGAAGATAAAAAGATTAAAGAACTTTCTTTATATACATTAGGTAATTCATTACTAGATCAATGATCAATTAATCCTTTTGCTTTTAGAAATACAGCATGGATAAATACAAATGATTATAATGTAAGTTTTGAATACGGAAATCAAAAAAATATTGCCACAAGAATTACATTTAATACATTAGCTTTTGATCAAGAAGATTATCTAGAAAATGATCAAGATCACTTTAAGAGAATCAATTTAGGTTTAAGAATGGCTTATTATACAAGAAACAACGAACCAATTTTTCAAGGTGCTTGAGGACCTGGTCTAAGTCCTGATCATAATGAAGGTGGAAATTCATATCCTACAATGTTAGATTTTAGTAGAGTACCACAAATAAGAACATTACATGGATTAGTGTTTAATGACATTGTAAAACCAACTAATAAACCAAGAAAAATAACAAAAGTTACATTCTTTAATAATTCATCAGCATATGAAATAGGACAAAAAGACTTAGAACAAGCAGGATTAGAAAACTTAGATACTGGTAACCCATATGAAAAACCACAAATTAAATTTAGTAATGGTAAAACAACAACTAAATTTAAAATTACAGATAATAATTTAAGTACTAATGCAATAAGTAATTTATTAACATTTAAAAAATATGCAGAAAATGGAGATAGTGCATTTACTGGAACAGTTATAGTAAATCCTGAAGCTACTCAACTAAAACAATATTTAGAATCGGTAGGATTTACTGTTGAATTTGATAATCAATATGAAATTTCATAAAAGGAGAAATAATGAAAAAATTAAAATATATTTTACCTGTTTTAATTACTTTAGCTACTATTCCACCATTATTAGCAATTAGCTGTTCAAATAATAGTAATAATAATACAAATACAAACAACACCATTGATACTAATAATAAAGATGATTTAATAGAAAATAAATCATTTGATGAACTATATGACTTCAATTTAAAACAAGGTAAAAAAGAAGATTACAGTCCAGAAACAATAAAATCTCAACAAAATCTACTTTTAGATATTAAAGTTAAAAAACAATTTGAATCACAAATTTCTATTCGTCTTTTAGATGTTATAGAAGAAAATAATGCAACAGGTAATTTATCTTTATCAATTGAAATTACTAATAAAAAAACAAATAATAAAACTCTTAAAAAATATCCATTAACAGGATTTAAAAAAACAATAAATGGAATTTCTGATGATGGAACAATTAAATACAATCCAAATATTACAAATGATAAACTAAGTGAGTATCAAAACTTATCTCAAGCACAAAGATTTAAAGAAGATAATGATAAATATATTGCTGGTTTAAAAAGACAATATCAAAATCAACCAGTAGATCAAGTTAGACCTGATTTAAAATATAATCCCAATCATGCATCTAAATTTAACTATATAGCAAAAACTATTGGCATCGATAATTATGAAAATAGTGCATACAAAGGCTTTACATTACCAGTTTATAAAGAAAATGGAGACATAGAAGGTTTATCATTAACTCCAACTGCAGCGCCTGAATTATTTTCAAATATTGATTTTATAGGAGATAGAGATCCTTTTCAATCAGTTGGTTTAGCTAGAATGCTACCTAATCAAAAATATAAAGATATAGCATTACAAACATTTATTGGTGATTTTACATATCAAAATAAATTGGAAAAAGAAATATCATCATACCAAAGAGCAATTGAAGAAGTTTCTAAATGAACAGAAAATGATCCTAAATTAACTAAATTTAAACAAAATTCTATTAAAGAAGTGGAAGACAATAAACAAAGAGAAGAAAATTTATATCAAATTAAATTATCTAAAACTCAAAATATAAAAGATAAAGAATCTCTAACAAATCAACACCGTAAAAAAATAGCAGAACTAGATCAAGAAATTCAAAAAATTAATGGTTATACAAAACAATTTATTATTAATGAATATACAAAAGAAATTGAAAAATTTAAAGAACAAGCAAAAGGTAACAAATTATTTTCAGCATCAGGAACTTTATGATTAATAGATTATGAAATTCCACAAGGACAAGATTATCCAACAAAATGATTTTTTGCAACAAATTCACATGTCGCAAAATTAATGTCAAATCCTACATTTAGTGGATTTTCATTAACAAGATTAAATTCTAATGTGGGAATTAATACAAAATTAAAAACAACAGGTTTTGATACACATTATAAAACATATTCATTTAGTGGTAATGGTGTTAAACAATATGTAACTAAAGTATATGATGCATTAGATTATTTAAATACTTCTCCTTCTGATTTTTTAGCAAATAACTTAAAAGAAAAATATAAAGATGTAGAAGAAATGGCAGATTTTGCAGTTATTGAAGTTGATTTTGAAGAATTATTTAAAAATAATAATGAAGTTATAACTGATCGACCAACTGATATTCAAACAAAAGTAAAAGAAATTACAAACGATTATTATAATCTCCCTGATAATAAAAAATCAAACTTTTTATCTACATCATATTTAGAAAATTATGACAAAATTGATTATCAACTTATTTATTTACCAAATCAAGAAAAGAAACAAACAGATGAATTATTTGCTCTAGGATATCCTGTTTCAACTAATGACTTTTTCTTAAGCCCAAATGAAGATAAAAAAGAATATGATGCAAAAAAAGGAACTAGTTCATTATGAGTAAATTCAGATTATAGATTTTATTATGCAGATACTCAAGGTGAAGATGGACCTTCAAATATTAAACAAGATAGATTAGATAAAGGAAATTATTTATCTTATCAAATTGGATTAAGGACATTTTCTAATAAACCAGGTATAAATGACGCATTTTTAGTTGCTCCAATTAGAGGTAATGAATTATATGAAACTTATAATGAAAAAGGTGAATATAAACAATATTTTAACACTGGTCTTCAATATATGTTAAGACACTTTGTTCCAACAGGTGGATCATCAGGTTCAAGTGTAAGAAATCAAGACAATAAAATAATTGGATTACATAGTACAATAATTGATGCTGCCAAAACAGATTTTGTTGTTGCATTAAGATCTGAAGGATTTGATTATCAAGGTGCTTTTGGAAAATATAACTTACCTCAATATGACTTAATTTATGGTGGAGGTAAAAACCAAAAAACATCATATAGAGAAGCATTAGAAAAATTACATAATAATAAAAAATTAGGACATACTTGATTATTTAAAACAGGATTTTCAATTAACGATATACCAAAAGAATTTAAATTTAAGGAAATGGACAAATAATGTTATTTAAAAGAAACATACAAACTCAGCAAACTTTCGATGATTACAAATCATTAAAACTACTACATATAAAAAATCAACAAACAAAAATATATAAAATAATTGTTCAAATGTTATTGTTAGTTGGATCATTATTTATTTTCATTTTTGCAAGCAATACTATATTTGCAAAAAATCTTTTACCTAATAATGATATTCAATATTTCTTTAATTTTGAAAATCCATTATTTAAACAAATTAATTTATTAATTTTAATTCGTTTTGTATTTTTATGTATTTTATTTTTCTATCCACTTATAAAAACGCATACAGATTTAGTTTTAAATAAACAAAAAACTAAAAAATATTTACCTTGATATATTTTTTATATAAGTATTGCAATTTCAGCTCTTGTTTTATTTTTTGTTTTAAATAAAACTTATACAACAAATCTTTTATATCTATGTTTTAGTCTAATTATTATTTATATAGTTGATGCAAGTTATAGTATTTATTTATATTTTGTTAATAAAAAAATATCACCAGAAGAAAACAAAAATAGCAAATGAGTATTTATTAGTTTAATTGCTAAATTTATTATTGTTTTATTTATTTTTTCTACATTATTAGCTTGAAAATTTAGTGCAAGATTAGACAATGATTTTTATTTACTAGTTGAATCAAATAAATTTTACGATTTTATAACTAATTTATTTTCAATAAAAAGTGTAACTAATTTTATAATCATTATTGTATTTATATTATTTGCATTATTTACTTTATTTTTTAGTTTTATAAATGTATTTTGATTATTAATAGATAAAAACAAAGCAATACCATATATAAAAAGTAATTTAAGAACTGTTTTGATTGTATTTATTCCATTAGTATTATGAGTACTAACTACATTTAACCAAATTCAAACACCAATAAGTTATGTAGATTCACAACCTATTGCAACTAATTATTTATATTTATTATTTTTAATAATTCCTATTACTGCTTTAACTTTATATTTAGTTATTACATTCACTAAAAAATGAAATATAAAAAGTGCATTAATAAATTCAACATTATTTTGAAGTTTACAAATTATTTTCTGATTAACTTATTGATTACAAACATTTTTAAATGAAAATCAACTAATTAACAATAGTATTTTATTTATAACATTAATTTTTGTAATTATTACATTTACTATTCATTACTTAAAAAATATAAAATATACATCTAGAATTAACTTATTATTTGCATTTAGTTACTTTGTCTTAATAAGTGTAATGATTTTCGTAAATACTATTAATGTAATTGCATTAAGTAATTCAAATAATAATTTTAATTACATCTCAATAAATATGTCACTAGATGAAATCTTTACTGTTTTATTATTAATATTTAGTTTAAGTATTTTAATTACTCAATCAGTTAGATTTTGAATTGAATTTAATAAATTAGCTAAATATTCACCACAAAAAGAGGTATCTCATGAAATTTAAATTAAAAAAACAACAAATCAAAGAAGAAATAAATACATTTGATTTATACAAAGATTATACAAATATTATTGAAAGCGATAATTTTATTACATTTGAGCAATTATCAGCAACTATCTTACTGAAAATGGGTTTAGGTTTTAATTCCCCAATTTATGTAGAATTTGTCGAAAAATTTAAAAAAGCATTGACAAATAAATGAGATTTATTGTTTAAAAACTTTGTTATTACTTTTAATATTAATCTAAAATTTAGCAATGACGTTTTAATTCCAATGATTACTACAACTGAACAATCATCTAATACTACTCTAAATTTTTATCAAGATAAAAATGAAGAATTTAATAAATTTTTAATATTGTTTAATAATGAATTAACAAATTTATTAGATAAAAACTTCAGTGTTGAAATATTTTATGAATTAGCAATTTTCAAATCTAAAGAAACAAATAATTTAAAACTATTATTTAGCAAAGAAAATGTTGAAAGAATTTAAATGTATTTAGAAAAAGAAAAACAACGTAAAAAAAATCTCGAAAAAATTTATAAAGACGTCACTAACAAAAAAAATATTTTGCTAATTGATATTTTAAAATTAAACAAAAAAATGCAATTTTATGTTAATAAAGCTTTATTTAATAAAGAAACATTAATGGCTTTAAAAAATGAATACAGTGTTAAAAATTCTTTTATCACATCAAAAAATTTAATTTTTACAAATAAAAATACAAAAATTTCAAAATTCTTTAATAAAGAGAAAAGATTATGAATCTATTTAACAGAAGAACAAAAACACTCAACAGATTCATATTCAAGATATGAAAAATTAATTTTAAGTAAAATAACAAAATCAAACAATGATTTTATTACGATTGGTTCAAGAGCTTATGAATTTTCTTTAGAAAATAAGTTAAATGTTTTAAAAAATTATACAAATGATGAAAAAACTGATGATTTAGCTATTAAATTAAGTTATTTAATAAAACATCTATATTTAGAAAACAAATATTCATCTGTTCAAATGGTAATTAATACAAATAAAAATAAAAAACAAGAATTTACATTATTACCACTTGAAAAATTTGATATTAATAAATTTATTTTTAATAAAAATGAAACATTTAATAATGAAGTTAAAAATTTTCAAATTTATCCAGATTTAACAGCATTCATTGAAAATGAAGTTAATATTTTTTTAGAAAATGCAATTCAATCACTTATTATTGAATCTAATTTCTTTAATGCTAAAAATAACTTAATAACTGCCAACCAAATAATAAATCAATTAGATGAAGAAATAGATAAAATGCACAAACATATAATAAAAGCAAAAAGAGAAAAAGAAATTGAAGATATAGTTATGTATTTTACAAAATCAAAGGAAACAAAAAATAACAATGAAAAATAATCCAAAATTTAATATTCATATTTCATCTCTTTCATCAAAATCAGTTAATGCTAAAAATGCTTCCTTGTTTATAAATTTAAACCAAGAAGATCAATGAATTTTTTTAGAAAATAATTCGCTTGCAAGTTATAAGAACACATTAATTAAAATTATTAACCATTTTAATGAGAAAACATTTTATGTATTTTTAGAAAATAGTGATTTTATAGTTAAAAACAATTTAATCGAAATAAATACATTTGCAAACATTAATTTATTAGTAAGTGATAAAAATAACTTTAATCTCAAACAAAATAAAGAGCAATTAAAAGAAGTAACAAAACAAATAAATTACTATAAAGCTTATACAAATTTAGGTTTAGAAGTTGAACAACTAATTAAACTATCTAATTTAGAAACAAAACAATATCAATTAAAATTAAAACAACTTTTATATTTAGTTGATTATGAGGGGGATATTAATGATTAAAAAATATAAATTACTATCTTTACCTATGCTTGCAGTTTCAACAATACCTTTTATTACATTAAGTGCTGCAGGTGATACTGATGATAAAGAAAATAAAGATAAACAACCAACACCTGCACCTCAAAAAATAAGTGATAATTTTTCAACTTTTAGACAAATTTCAGATGATACACAAAAACAAATAATTGATGATATGCTTAAATTAGTTCAAGGATTTCTACAAGATGAATTATTAAAAATACAAAATGACGATAAAACAGAATATAAACAAAAATTGTCAAAAGTTATATATTTTTCAAAATTAAAAGAATTTTTTGAAAATAATAAAGAAAAAATAAAAACAAATCCAGATCAATTCGGTTTTTATGTCACATTCCCTAATGTCTTAGCGCGTGAAAAAGAATATGCTAATGGTTCAGTTACTTTAAATAATAAAAAATTTAATGGTGTTATTTTTGGTATTCAAAATGATGAAAAAACTAAATACGATCGAGCTTTAGGTCCTGAAGCATCAAAAAAAGAAGCAAATGAAGCCAATTATGTAACTGATAAAGAATTTGAAGAAACTATTAAAAGTTATAGAGAAAATTTATTATCTAAAATAAAAAGTATAATTGCAGCAAATGAAGATGTTTTACAATTAGATGACAAAATCTTTTTAGAAAATAAAGACATAAACTCTGGATCACAAAAAATAAATGGTTTTTTTGTTTCTAATCCTAAAGATTTTGATAATTGAGATTCATATTTTATAAGTAAAATTAAACCAAGATTTTTAGAATATGATTTAACTCAAAATCAGCAATTTACTGAGCAACAACAACAAAAGAAAAATCAGCAAAATAAGCCGCCTACTAAGCCAATTTTACCTTTAATACCTGATAAAGCAATTAAAAATCCAAATCAAATAGATCAAGTAATTGAAGCAATACCAGCATTAAGTCCTCAAATCAAAAGTCAATATACTAATTTAGATTTTAATAATTTAAGTTCTTTAATGTCAAGTAATAATTCAGAAGATATTTTCTTTTTCAACAACCCTATTAATACTCGTTATGTTTATAAAGTAAATTCAATTACAAAAGACAATGATCAAAATATTGCAACTGTATCTGTAAAAGATTTAAATGATACAAAAATTGAAAGAATATATAAACAAGAATTTGAAATAAATAACACAACAGAATTTAAAAATCGTCAAAGTATATATTCTAAACAAATTGATGTTGTTAAAAACTTATCAATTCAACTTTATAAATCATTAGGTTTAGATGAAAAATTAAAATATGAAGAACTAGGTGAAGAAAATCTAATTTCTAATGTGTTTGGTTTAGTAGATGCATTTACTAAATTAATACATTCAGATGATTATGTAAAAGCACAAGAAGATTTTATAAATAATTATCAAAATACAAATAATTTTGAAAACGACTTAGATAACATATTATCAAAATCATCAGATTATATTAGTGAATTATTTTTAGATGCTACTTCTTCCATAAAATTTGAAGATATTAGTCCATGAACTAAATTAGCAAAAACTTTTGAAAATATTTTAGATATTTATAAAACAGAATTTTATAATTTTAATAAAGAAATTGTTATAAAAAACTTTAACACCACAAACCAAGATATTCATTTAATTGATAAACTAATGAAAATCATTGAAAAAGATATTTTTAGATTAATAAGTTTATCAAATTCAAAATCATATAGTAGAGTAAATTGATTTAATGGATATACTAATTTATTGAGTAAAATAACTAATAATTTTAAAAATTTACGTGATATTTCAACTATTAAAGAAATAGACGACAAAAATCAAGCAGAATTTTTAAATTCTATTGAAGTTACTAAAAATACTATAAATGAAAATACACAAAATTTAAATAATAAAAAGACAGTAATTTCTAGCATTATTTTATCTATTAGCTTTATTATTTTCATCGTCAATATAACATTAATGTTAATTTTTAAAAAGACATTAAAAAATAAAAAGATTTTATTAGCTCATATTTTATTATTTACATTTATAGCAATTTTATTTATTACATCAATAGTACTATTATTAATTTAAAGGAATAATTATGAAAAATAACACAAATTTAAAAAATCCAAAAATAACCGCAATTTTTGATTATATAGTTGAAGTTTCAGGTGAATTTGAATACAAACAAAAACAAATGTTTAAAGCCAAAAATCATCCAAATGTTAATTTAATCTTAATAAACGGTTCAAAAGATAAAGCTTTATTACTATCAAATGATAAAAGTTCATCTTTAAGCATAGGAGATGAAATTGAATTAGTAGAAACTACTTTTAATGTTTATACTGATGAAAAGTACTTTGGAAAAATTATCGATATAGCAGGTAATGTTATAAATCCGGAATTTATTTCTAAACCATCATTTGATGAAAAACAAACTTCAAGTCCAATTTTTAAATTAGCTCACGATTTAATGAGTGTTCAAACACTAAATGAACAATTATATACAGGAATTAATGTAATTGATTTACTAATTCCAATCGGAAAAGGACAAAGACAATTAATCATTGGAGATCGTCAAACTGGTAAAACACATATCGCATTAAACACTATAATCAATCAAACAAACAAAAATGTTAAATGTATTTATGTAGCAATCGGTCAAAAAAGAGATAATATATCAACTATTTATCAAACTTTAAAACAACATAATGCATTAAAAAACACAATTATTATTGAAGCTGATTCAAATTCAGTATATGATCAATATTTAGCACCTTATGTAGGAATGGCTCATGCAGAAAATATATCTCAAAAAAATGATGTCTTAATTATCTTTGATGATTTAACTAAACATGCTAACATTTTTAGAGAAATAGCTTTACTAAGTGAAAGTCCAGTAGGAAAAGAAGCTATGCCAGGAGATATTTTCTTTGCTCATTCACAACTATTAGAAAGAGCCGGAAATTTCAAAAACAAAAAAACAATTACCGCATTACCTATTTTACAAACAATAGATGGTGATATTACTTCATTAATTTCATCAAATATTATTTCTATTACAGACGGTCAAATTGTAACAAGTTCTGATATGTTTAATGCAGGTAAATTACCAGCTATTAATATTGATTTATCAGTATCTAGAACAGGTTCAAGTGTTCAAGATATTAAAATTACTAAAGTAGCTTCAGAAATTAATAAAATATATCGTAAATATCGTCGTCAATTAAAATTAGCTTCTTTAGATTATGATTTTAATTACGAAACAACACAATTAATTTATAAAGGAAAAATGATTGAAAAAATGTTTTTCCAAAGAGGAATTAGTGTTTATTCTGAAAAATTAATTTTACTAACTTCAAAAATTATTACTTGAGGATTATTTAGTGGAATTAAAGACGATGCAAAAGCAATGAAGTTTATTGATTTATTAATTCAAACTGATAAACAAGCTCAAGAGTTATACAATGCTATTTTAAATAACACAACATATGATGATAAATTAACTAAAAACTATTTTGCTTTTG
Organism: Mycoplasma miroungirhinis; assembly: GCF_013008815.1. Classification (GTDB taxonomy): domain Bacteria; phylum Bacillota_I; class Bacilli_A; order Mycoplasmatales; family Metamycoplasmataceae; genus Metamycoplasma; species Metamycoplasma miroungirhinis. The sequence continues at coordinate 448,933 of NZ_CP053097.1, forward strand.
CTTTAAAACAATACGCAAACTTTATAAATATAGATTGAAATATTAAAATAGATAATAAATTTATTGAATTTGATAATGAATATCTAACAACAATTGCAAAGAAATTAGGAGATATATAATGACTGGACAAATAATTAAATTCAATTTAGATGTTTTAGAAATAAAATTTGCAACTAATAATTTACCTAAAATTAATGACTTATTAACTCTTCATGACGGAAAAACATATTTACTTGTTAAAAGAATTTTAGATTTTGAAACAGTTAGAGCGATTGTAATTTATGCTTATCAACCCATTTCTATTTCTGATCAAGTTATTAATACAAACAAAAGCTTTATGGTCCCAGTTGGTAAAAACTCAAAAAATAACATTTATACTTTTGAAGGTAAACCTTTATTACCAACTACTTCTAAATCTATTGATTATGTTGAAATGAATTCAACAATTAATCAAATTAAATCATTAGATAATAAAAAAGAAATAATTGAAACAGGAATTAAAGCAATAGATTTCTTTATTCCTATTATTAAGGGATATAAAATTGGTATCTTTGGTGGAGCTGGTGTTGGAAAAACAGTTTTAATGAAAGAATTAATTTTTAATATTAATTCAAAGGAAACTAAAACTTCAAACATTTTTATAGGTTCAGGAGAACGTTCACGTGAAGGAATTGAACTATATCAAGAACTAAAAGATTCAAATCTTCTAAAGGATTCAATTATGTTTATTTCAAAAATGAATGAATCTCCAGGTGCGAGAATGTCAATTGTTCCAATTGGAATAACAGCTGCTGAATACTTAAGAGATACACAAAAAGAAAATGTTTTATTATTTATAGATAATATCTATCGTTTCATTCAAGCTGAAAATGAAGTATCTTCAACATTAGGTAAAAAACCATCTGTTGGAGGTTACCAATCAACACTTGAAAGTGATATTGCTAATATTGAAAATAGAATGTACAAAAATGAAAATGGATCTATTACTTCATTTCAAACTATGTTCTTACCTATGGATGATTTAAATGATCCTTCTGCTGTTGCTGTCTTTAATCACCTTGACGCAACATTAGTTTTATCAAGATTACAAACTGCAAAAAATATTTTCCCAGCATTTGATCCTTTAAAAAGTTATTCAAACTCAGTAAATGAAGAAATTATAGGTAAAAGACATTTAGAAGCAATTTTAGAAACTAAAAAAATTCTAAAAGCTTATAAAGATCTAGAAGATGTTATTTTAATTTTAGGTTTTGATGAACTAGATGAAGAAAACAAAATTATTGTTAAAAAAGCAATGCAACTTGAAAACTTCTTTACCCAATACTTCTTTATGACAGAACACTTTACAAAACAAAAAGGTGAATTTGTTAAACTAAAAGACACAGTCGAAAGTGTTTGAAAAATTTTAAATGGTGAATATTTAAAACAAAGTCCTGAAATCTTTGCTTATGTAGGAAGTGGACTTGAAATTCCAACTGATAAAGATTTAGGATTATAAAAATATAGCATTAGCTATGTTTTCTTAGTTTTAAAATATTCTAAGTTTCTAAAAAATAATCAAAAAATGCAAAAATGGTTTTTTTGAACCATTTTTCATTTTTTAGTTATTTTATATACCATTATCAATATCTTAGTGATTTCTATAAATTCTCTTTTATTAAAAAAATTAATAGTCTTTAATAAAAAATGTTTATTTTTATTTCACTTATTTAAAATCATAAAACAATGTTAAAAAGTAAAATAGATAATAATACAATTGATGCTAATTCATATAACACTGCAACAGATGCTTTAAAAACAAAAGCAGCAAATGTATATCAATCATTAAGTAATGAAGTTAATACTTATTTAACTACTAGTCCAATTAAAGATGAAAATTATAAAGATTTAAAAACTAACCTTGAAAATACCAAAACAACACAGGATAATATTGCTTTACCTCAGCGTAAGCCAAGTGTTAAACAAGTTTCAGATGCTTATAAAGCATTAAATGATAAATATAATGACACAAAAACTAAGGTTGCAACTCGTCAACGTTTAGTTAATTCATATAATAGTGCAAAACAACAAGCAGAAGCAGATAAAAATGAATTTACTAATGAAAATAATGACATTCAAACTTGATTTAATTCAGAAATAACTAAAATAGACCAAAAAAGAAAAGATGCAATTAATCATAATCCTTCAACTTTAAGTGATGTTATGTTTACAACTTGAACTAATGAACTAAATAATCTTAAAGTTAATGCACAAAAAAAATTAATTGATAAAATGCTTAAAGAAATTGAAGACAAATTAAAATTACCAGAAAGCGATAGAGTAACTGAAAGCGCTAACGCTTATAATCAGTTAAAGGAATTAAAAAATAGATTAACTACTTTAAAAAGTAACAATGATATAAATCAATTAAAAACTCAAAATAAAGAAATTAGTAGTTCATTAAAACAACATATTAAAACTATTGATGATAATATAAAAGCATACAATGCAGAACATTCTAAAGCAGTTGATAAACTAGCAAAGGAAAAAACATATGTAGATGGTTTAACAACTACATTAGATAAGATTGTAGATTATACAAATACATGAGGTAAATCTACTAATTTAAAAAGACAACATGAAGATAAAAGTGATTCTATTGTCGATCCAAATCACAATACTTTATCTAAAGATAAAAAATATTTTAAAGAAAAAATTACAGAATTACATAATGCATTACCTGCTTATGATACTAAAGCACAAAGTAAATCTATAATGCAAAATAAAGAAGTTAATAATCATGAATTTGGTAAATTAGATTCAAATCAAATGAAAAATAATTTAAATTCATTTAAAGCTACCGCAATTACCTGAATACACATAACCGAAATAGAAAAACCTGAAAATGGATTTAATGGTAGATATACACCTATACATGTAGAAGGTGTTACTAGAGATGAAAGTACAAATCACTTATATAGTGATGTTAAACATAATTTTATAGATAATTATGATGCAAAATACAATCCACCAACAACTAATGGCGAACAACCAGTTCAAAAAGATATAAACTTTGAAGATTATGTAACTTATAGAAATATTTGGTATAAATCTGTTGAATCTTATGAAAAAGAAATGTATAAATTAAAAGCTCAATTAAAAATATTATTTGGATACAATGATAATCATCAACCTGGAACATTTGTACAAAAATTTAGAGAATTATATAGATATGTTCATTTAGTTTCTGGATTTAAAGACTGATATGATATTTTTAGTTATTATTTTTATGAAATGCAAATTGGTGTAAATTATTATGAAAATTTTGATAGTTATCAAATTCATACAACTCAAAATGGTCAAAGTCATTACAATATCTTACATTATAAAGATGTTGCTGAAGATTTAGTTCAATTCCAAAAATTCGACAAATATGGTCTAAAAAACATTTCCAATAAAGATGATATTAGATTAAGTATGAATATGTTTATTCAAGAAATAGAAGCACATAGGGGTACAATGTCTGCAACTACCTTTAAGAAATATTGAAGATTAGATAATTATTCACAATATTATTGAAATAATAAATACAAATGAAATGCATTAAAAATTAATGATAATGAAGATAGTCTTTCATTTAATGAATTTATCAAACGAATAATTGAATCATTATTGCATAAATTAAATATTCCTTTAAATGATAATAATGATAGATTAGTTAGAGAATATAATAATATTACTAGTGTTGGTTATTTGAATAATAATTACGATACTACATGAAAAACTCATGAAGATAAAATACACAATATAATAAAAACCTATTTTGAGTATATAGAAAATAGATATACACCTACAAATGGTGAATTTAAACAATTAGTCTTATGAGATGGAATTAATAATCAAAGTTCATCTACACATGCAATATCTGTACCTAATAAATTAAATTATTACCATAAACGAGATTCATTTTATATAAAATAAATACTATAAAGAACTTTTATAGAAATTTTCAATTTTTAATCGAAGTAAATGACTTAAATTAATAATATTACAAAACACAAATAAGATAATGCTTAAAATAATTATCTTATTTTTTTAACTTAGATTTTTGGATAAAAATATTACTTAACTAAGTTGAAAAAAATTATCAAAAAATATTTTTTAATATTTTGAAAAGAAGTTAATTAATTTAAAAAAACAAAATTGTAAGAATAAAAAGGATTAAAAATTATTATAAAAATTATAGATAGACAAAAATTATAAAATCATTAAAAGACATAGTCATAAATATGTTTATTTAATAACGAAAAAAAGCACAAAAAGAGAATTAATTCAAAAATTAAATAAAAAAATAAAGATAAAAATATATAAGACATAAAAATAGTTTGAATATAAATCAATCCAGTTTTTTATCCTTATATAATATTTTAAAAAATGGTTGTTTTTATTTGTCAAAGAAAATGAATAAAAAACGTAACTAAAAATATAAAAATTATTTAATTTTAAGAACCAAAAACTAATAATAAACACACACTGAAAGTTTTAAAAAAATTCATCAAACAAGTAAAAAAATGCAGATATTTACTCAAAAAATACTTCTATTTTCACTTTTTTATTAATTTTTTGAAAATGTAGCATTTACTAAACTTATTATATTTCAACAAAATCTTTTTTTTTTTTTTTTGGAATATAATTTTGTTATAAATACTAAAAATTAAAAAATTTATTTAGGAAATATTTTTAAATAATAGTTTGGAAAAATATGAAACCAAATCAAAAAAAATTAAAAAAAATAAGTGGTATATTAGCTACATCAACTGGTATCTTAGTTGCAACTACAACTGCTTTCATTGTTGAAGAAGTTAGATTAAATAATTTAATTAAAGAACAACAAAGACTATGAATTGATTTAGATAATTTTAAAAAGAGTGCATTAAAAAATGATCCATTTTTAACTCAAATTGTGCAAAATATTTTAAATGATAATTCAGTTTTAAATGTTTTTAATGATAGATTTAAAAAAGTTAAAATGAAAATAGAAAATCTTAAATTCGCATTAGATAAATTTCAAACAATAATAGAAAATAAAAAAGAAAAACTATTTGAAAAATACATTTCATTACAAAAAGAAATAAAAGATTACATTGATAAAGACTTAAAATTTGATGAATATAAGGATTTAAAAGTCAGACTTCAAAACTCAAGTAATGATGCTAAAAATAGTGTTGATAGTGATAATAGCGATACAAATATTATTAATCAAATCAAAATTCTTAAAGACAATTTAGAAAAAACTAAAAGGGCAAAAGCATTGCAAGATAATGATATTAAAGCAATGAATTTTGTTGATTTTGAATCTGCTTTAAAGAAATTAAATGACTTTATTAATCAAACATTATCTTCACAAGATTTTTATGATAATTTAAAATCAAATGAAGAAATCAACCGTGATGAAATTATTAAACATATCGATCCTGAAACTTCAAGTGTTGGAGACATTTTAGAAGCAAAAGAAAAATTAATTGTTGAATTAGAAATTGCAAAACAAAAAGCACTTGAAATTTCCAAAATAGAACTTGAAAAAATCCATCAAAAAGCTCAAAAAGATTCAATCAAAAAATCTTTTGATGATGCATATGAAACATTAAAAAATTCCGCTACAAATAAACAAATTAAAAAAGCACTAGAACAAGAATTAAAACAATATAAAGATATTAGAGATAATCAATCATCAACTTATGAGCAAATTATTCAAGCAACAGAAGATTTAAGAAATTCTGGTTTAGATACTAAAATTACTCAAACTAATCAAAAACAAAATGAATATGAACAACAATTAACACAAGTTTTTGATGATACTAAATTAACTCAAAAATTTGGAAATGATGATGCTAAAAAAAATAAATATAAAGAAGATATTGTAAAAGTAAAACAAGAACTTCAAAATGTTTTAGATTCTCAAGATTCATCATTAGATAATTTAAAAGATGCTTATGAAGCAGCAAAAGATAAAATCCAAGATTTAAATTCTGATACTGAAACTATTCATAACGATGCTATTAGAAAATATAAAGAAGCTTTAAAAAAATCTAAATCTAAAAAGGATTCAATTATAAAACCAGAAGAAAGCAAAATTCAAAAAGATCTTGAAGATACAATTTCTACAAACACAATTGAAAATAATAATATTGATTCCACACCAACAAATGAATTAAGACAAAAAACAAGAGAATTGCAAAAGGTAATAGAACAAACAACTCAAAAACAACAAGAAATTCAAACTGCAAAACAAAGATATGATAATAAAGTTGTTGAAGTAACAGATGCTAAAAACACTTATCCTATTTATGCAACTGAACTACAAAATTCAATAGCTAGTGCAAAATCAATAATTGATGGTAAACAAACTAATAAAACTATTGAATCTTCTGATTTTAATACTCAAAAAGACAACTTACAAAATGCTTTAGATAAAGTAAAAACTAAAAAAGCTTTTGATGATGCATATGAAACATTAAAAAATAATGGTTCAACAGAACAAATTAAAAAAGCAATTGTAAAAGCATTAAAACAATATAAAGATATTAGAGAAAATTCAAATTCAACTACAGATGAAATTAAAAAAGCAACTAGCAATTTAAATGGTTTAAATTTAAATACTAAAATTACTGAAACCAATCAAAAACAAAAAGAATATGAACAAGAACTAGCAAACACTCTGGATACTAATGAAAAATTAACTCAAAAATTTGGAAATGATGATGCTAAAAAAAATAAATATAAAGAAGATATTGTAAAAGTAAAAAAAGAACTTCAAAATGTTTTAGATTCTCAAGATTCATCATTAGATAATCTAAAAGATGCTTATGAACAAGCAAAAGATAAAATTAAAGAGTTAAATTTAAATGTTGAGAATACTCATAATCAAGTATTTGCTGAGTACAAAAAAGCTTTAGAAGTAGCTAAAACTAAAAAAGAATCATTATATAAACCAGAAGAAAACAAAATTCAAAAAGATTTAGAAAATAAAATTTCTACAAACACAATTCAAGAAAATAATATTGATTCAACACCAACTAGTGAATTAAAACAAAAAACTGAAGCATTAAAAACCGCTAAAACTAACGCAGATCAAAAACAACAAGAAATTCAAAGCGCAAAACAAGGATATGATGCAAAAGTTAATGAATATAATCAATATAAAAATAAACAAGAAAATAATGAATGAAAAAATGAATTAGAAACTGAACAGAATCATCAAGAAAATGCATTAAATACTAAGATTCATAATAATACAATTGTTTCAGGTGATTATATTTTAGCAAAAGAAGCTTTAGATAATAAAATAAAAGAAGTAGCGGGATTAAAATATAAAAAATTAAGTGAAGACGTTAAAACATACATAACTTCTACATTATCAACTTCTGATAATTATTATAAAGATTTAAAAAATGCTTTAGAATCTACAAAAACTACTGAAGATAATAAATCATTAATTCCTACTCATCAACCAACTAGAGAGCAAGCCGAAGCTTCATATGCTACATTAAATAGTAAATATACTGAAATTAAAGATAAATACGTTCAAAGAACAACTTTAATTAATAGTTTCAATAATGCAAAAAATAATGCAAATGCAGCTAAAACTCAAATAAAAACAGATTTTGCTGATATTAATATAGATTCTTGAATTGAAGAGGAAATGAAGAAAATTAATAATAAATTTACAAGTGATGTAAATAACAGCTTAATTGATAATTCATTTACTAACGCAATTACTTCATATCAACAATTAATTCCTAATGCTTATAAAGAAATTGTTAAAAAGATTCAAGAAAAAATTCAAACAGCATTAAATGAACCAAACGAAAATAGAATTCAAGAAAGTCAAAATGAATATACTGAATTAGAAAAATTAAAATCACAACTTGATTCAATGAATTATTCAAATGATTCATATAAGGAATTAATAGCAACTATTAATAATAATGTAAATAATCATATTTCAAAAATTAATTCTAATAAAGAAAAATATAGAACAGAACATGAAGCTGCTTTAGCAAAAATAACAGAACATGAAAATTATGTAAAACAATTAGAATCTGAATTAAGTAGTTGATTAAATGTGGAAACTTCATGAGGTAAAAGTATTGGTGAAAAAGCTCTAAAAACTACTACATTAATAAAAAATGATACTCAAATATTCAATGATGCTAAAAATACTATCCCTAAATTAAAAACAGAAATTCAACAATTAAAAACCAAAGTTAATTCTAAATCTATTGATTTAAATACAGAAGTAAAAAATTATGTTTTAAAAAGCAATTTACCACAAGAAACAATTAATACATACACTCAACATTTACATGATCTTACAGATACATTTTTAAAAAATTCAAATATACAAGATTCAGAAAATGGATTTAATGGTTCAAATAATTTAATAAATAAAAGAATTGAAGAATATACACTAGATTATTCATCAGTAAATGTATATAATTCTTTACAAAATGATTTTCTTAACAATTATCAAACTAAACAAAATGCTCATACATTTTTAAATATTTTAGATTATAAGAAGTATAAAAAAATAGTATATGAAGGTGTTAAATTATATGAAACAGAAATGTATAAATTAAAAAATATACTATCCAAATATGTTGGTTTTGAGAAAAAAACAAAATGAGGTGAATATGTTAAAGCATTTAGAAAGTTATATGGTCTTTTACCACAAATAGCTGCATATGAACCATGAAATAAGAAGTTAAATGATTATTATCAAATATTAAAATCTGCATCATTTCAATTAATACAGTTTGATACATTTAAAATAAGATATCCTTCTAATTGAAATAAACAAGAAGAAAATATACATTTTAAAGATGTTTATAATAATATTTATGAAATGCAATTTTCTGCTAAAAAATATGAAACTAATACAAATAACAATCACGGAATTTATAGTTTTATAAATGAAATAAAATCAAATGATGGTTCATTACAAGTAAAAAATAATAATACAACTGAGGATTTAACACTTAAAGCAAGATCTGATTATTATTGACAAAGTTCTAGTTATACATTGACAAATGATCTACATTCTTTAAAATTAAAAAATTCTACTTCATCTCAAAAATTAAACTTTTTAGAATATATCGAAAAAATGATAGATGCATTAACTAAAAATAAACCTGGAAATGGATTTCCATTATCATTTAAACCTACAAAAATTAAAAATGATATTAAAAGAGATAATGATACACCAATTGTTAATGAATATATTAAATTTAGAGATTATGTAGAAAAAAAGATTATTCAATTTTTCAATCAAATAGATCTATATATAAAATATACACCAGATTTATTTATCTATCCACAGTTAATATTTTGAGATGGTAAATCTTCAGATAAAAATAGTTTAGGAGTATATGAAAGACTAGATTATTATGACAATACTGTAGGATTAGTAATTAAAAAATAAATTTAAAATCAAGTACCACAATGAACTGGAACTTGATTTTTGTTTTTAAATAATGCTTTATAAATATTTAACATTTTAGAACATATTATTAAGTAAAATAACATAAAATAGTTAAAATAAACTAGGAAAGAAATTAAAATCAAATATTTTGATTGTTGATATAATACTACATTTCTTAAGGTTTTTTTTAATTAAATTTTTCTATAAGTCTTTAATTTATTTATACAAATAAAAAAATTGTTAAACTTTATTTTGGATTATTACTAAGTAAAGATTTTAGTTTTTTTAATTTACCAACATTTAAATTACATTTAAAAACTGATTTTTTTAAAAAAAAGTGATAAAAAAAATGAAAAATAGACTTATAAAACTATTTTTCATTAATTTTTACGTTTTAAATTAAAAATGAAATTCTTCTGGTGGATTATAATAATCTAAACTGTCTAATGCATGAGTTGATGATGCATCGTTACCTTTTGCATCTCATAAAACTAGTTGTTTAAATTCACCATTTGTAGGTTGATATTTTTTTTCTATATATTTAAAATATGTGTCTATTATATTATTTATTCTATCTTCATGTTTTTTTCATGTTCGGTCGATTTTGGTGTTTAGACCCAATTTAAAACCATAAACCATTTCTAATTGTTTATATTGTTTAGCTAATTCATCATTTGGATCGTCTTCATTAATATTTAACTTCTTTAATAAAGATTTTATTAAAAATTTTATATAGTCATTAAAATTGTATGTATCTAGTTTACCATTTGCTAATTTTAACTTATTTCAATTAGCATTTTTATATCAATAATATTGTGAATAATTATCTAATCTATAACTAGCTCCTGGATAATTACCTTGAAGTTCCCCTCTTCGTTGATTTATTTCATCAATGAAAATTTGCATACTTGATCATTTATCATCTTTTCCTTCTTTAGTTCGAAGACCTTTTTTATCAAATTTTTGGAATGTAGCTAAATCTTCATATACATCTGAATATAATAATTGATTTGTATATGGTTTTCCATTATGAGTAATATTAATTTGGTAATCATCAAAATTTTCATAATAATTTACACCAGTAACCATTTGATGGAAGTAACGATGTAAAATAGATGCTCATGCTTCTACACCAGCGATTAAATGAACATATCTATATAATTCTCTAAATTTTTGTACAAATGTTCCAGGTTGATGATTATCATTGTATCCAAATAATATTTTTAATTGAGCTTTTAATTTATACATTTCTTTTTCATAAGATTCAACAGATTTATACCAAATATTTCTATAAGTTACATAATCTTCAAAGTTTATATCTTTTTGAACTAGTTGTTCGCCATTAGTTGTTGGTGGATTGTATTTTGCATCATAATTATCTATAAAATTATGTTTAACATCACTATATAAGTGATTTGTACTTTCATCTTTAGTAACTCCTTCTGCTCCTGTAAATGTATGTTCTCCATTAAATCCATTTTTTGGGTCATCTATTTTGTTAATATGTATTCAGGTAATTGCGGTTTGTTTAAATTCATCTAAATAAGTTTTTAACTGTTTTGAATCTAATTTACCAAATTCATGATTATTAACTTCTTTATTTTGCATTATAGATTTACTTTGTGCTTTAGTATCATAAGCAGGTAATGCATTATGTAATTCTGTAATTTTTTCTTTAAAATATTTTTTATCTTTAGATAAAGTATTGTGATTTGGATCGACAATAGAATCACTTTTATTTGTATTTTGTCTTTGTAAATTAGTAGATTTACCTCATGTATTTGTATAATCTACAATCTTATCTAATGTAGTTGTTAAACCATCTACATATGTTTTTTCCTTTGCTAGTTTATCAACTGCTTTAGAATGTTCTGCATTGTATGCTTTTATATTATCATCAATAGTTTTAATATGTTGTTTTAATGAACTACTAATTTCTTTATTTTGAGTTTTTAATTGATTTATATCATTGTTACTTTTTAAAGTAGTTAATCTATTTTTTAATTCCTTTAACTGATTATAAGCGTTAGCGCTTTCAGTTACTCTATCGCTTTCTGGTAATTTTAATTTGTCTTCAATTTCTTTAAGCATTTTATCAATTAATTTTTTTTGTGCATTAACTTTAAGATTATTTAGTTCATTAGTTCAAGTTGTAAACATATCATCACTTAAAGTTGAAGGATTATGATTAATTGCATCTTTTCTTTTTTGGTCTATTTTAGTTATTTCTGAATTAAATCAAGTTTGAATGTCATTATTTTCATTAGTAAATTCATTTTTATCTGCTTCTGCTTGTTGTTTTGCACTATTATATGAATTAACTAAACGTTGACGAGTTGCAACCTTAGTTTTGGTGTCATTATATTTATCATTTAATGCTTTATAAGCATCTGAAACTTGTTTAACACTTGGCTTACGCTGAGGTAAAGCAATATTATCCTGTGTTGTTTTGGTATTTTCAAGGTTAGTTTTTAAATCTTTATAATTTTCATCTTTAATTGGACTAGTAGTTAAATAAGTATTAACTTCATTACTTAATGATTGATATACATTTGCTGCTTTTGTTTTTAAAGCATCTGTTGCAGTGTTATATGAATTAGCATCAATTGTATTATTACCTATTTTACTTTGTAACATTGTTTCTTGATGTGTTAATTCAGTTTGTAATTCTTGAGTTTTTGAATTTGCTATGTTTTTAAATGCTGTATATTGAGTTTTAGAAGTTTCAAATTCTTGTTTTTTACTATTAATTTCATTTACTTGACTTTGAGCATTTGTTTTTGCAGTATTTAATGCTTGAATTTGTACTTGGATTTGTTCTTCAGTTTTATTTGCATAATTACTATTTTTATTAACATTATTATCAGCACGTGTAATAGCATCTAATAAATCTTTATTTTTTATTTTATTATATTCAGGTTTTGTTAAAGAGTTTTTATAATTTTCCACTTCATTTCTTTTTGTTTCATATTCTGCTATTTTTTGATACTTAGGAATATCAGATTCAAGTTGAGTTAATTTATCTTTAGCATCTTTATAAGCTTGAGCTAGTTTTTCTGGATTATTTGCAGCAGCTGTTATATCACTAGTTAATTTATTAGTAATTTCAGTTTTTTTAGCATTAATTTTATTTTTAGCATCTTGATTTGTAACTTTATGAACTTTAGTTTCTAAAGAAGTTTTAGCTTGTGAATATGCATCTTTATTAGTTTTAATGTTTTGAGCTTTAGTAATTGCAGTTTGTAATACATCTGTATGAGTTTGATAAACATTTGGTTTTAAGATATCATCTCCTGTAATACTGTTTTCATTATGTGAATTAGTTACTGAATTTATATATTTTTTAATTTCATCATCATTTTTATATTTTCCAGTATTTGAAATAGAACTATCTAATTGTTGTTTAGTAGATAGAAGATTATCTAATTTAGTTTTAACTTGGCTAATTGTATTTAATAAAGTAGTTTTATTTAAATTTTGAGTAGCAGTATTAATTTGATTTGCGGTTGATGATTGATTATCTCTAATAGTTTTTTGAGATGATAATTTATTTTGAACATTTGATTTAAGATTTGAATATTTTGTATCTGTTCCAATATTATCTAATATTTGATTATAAGAATCATCAAATTGTTTTTGAGCTTTGGCTTTATCAAAAGCTGTTTGTAATTTTTGAATTGATTCTTCAATAGTTTGTTGACTTGGAAATGGTGTTACTGTAGGAAGAGATTTTTTATCTTCTTCATCTTTAACTGATTTTAAAGCGTCTTTAATATTTGAATATTTGTTATTACTTAAATCACTAGAAATATATGTTGCAACTTGATCACTTAAAGTTTTATATGCATTAGATTTTGAAACATTAGTATTTGCTTGTTTTTCATCTTCTTTTGCTTTTGCAATTGCTTTATCTAAAATATCTTTTGCACCTTGATATTTTGTAGGTGTTTTAGGATCTACTAATACTTTTTCAGCCTTTTTCTTAGCTTCTTCTAGCTCTTTTTTAATATCATTTGCAGCTGGATTATTTTTTAATCTATTTAAAATAGTTTCTAATTCAGATTTTGAAGAATCATAACCTTGTTTTTGAGCGTTAGTTTCTTCTTGTTTTTTAGCTTCTAAACTATTATTTAAAGTTTTAATTGCTTCATTTGCTTTAAGATATGCTTGTTCTTTTTCTGGATCAGTATGAGCTAATTTTAAATCATTAGTTAATGTTTCATTAATTTTATCTAATGTGTCTTTATATCAAGTTTTAGTTTTTGGATGTTCATTTAAAGTATTTAATGTTTCTGTAGCTTGAGCTTTAGAATTTTCATATTCTTTTTTAGCTTTATTTAATTTTGCTTGATCTAAAGCATCTTGAAGATTTTTAGTTTGATCAAGATAATTTTGTTTGTCAATAGTTGAAGGATCTTTATGAAGATTAGTATTTAAAGCATTATTTGCATTAGTTAGAACAGTGTCTAATGAAGTTTTAATATCTTCATTTTCATTTGTTAAAGTGTTTTTGTAATTATTTAATTCTTTTACTTTTTCATCATAAGCTTTTTTAGCTTCATCTATTTCATGTTCTTTAGTTTTAGCATCATTAATTGCTTCTTGTAATTTAGTTTTAGCATTATTATATGCATCTTCTTTTTCTTGTTCTGATTTAGAAGTATCTTGAATTACATTGTTTAGTTCAGTTTCAATTGCTTGAACTTTATTTTTTAAATCATTTGCAATTTTTTTATGATGATCTTCATTTGTAGCTGCTTTAGTTACATCATCTTTATTATCAACTAATGTTGTTGATAAATCTTTTGATTCTTTTAATTTCTTTTCATAATTTTCTTGTGCTATATTTTTAGAAATATTATTTTTAGCTTGATCTAAAGCATCTTTTGATTTTTGGTATGCTTCTTTAATTTTTTCTCAATCACCATTTGCATTATGTAAATCATTTGTTAAAGTATTTTTTGCATCTTCTATTTCTTTTTTGTATTTATTTAATGCATCTGGATTTGTATTAAATTGATCATCATGAACAACTGATGATTTTGAATTTTCATATGCTTTTTTAGCATTTTCTACTGCTTTTGCATGGTCTAATGCTTCAGTTAGTTTATTTTTAAATTCATTGTATTTATCTTTATTTAAAACATCATTATCTGTTATATTTGATTGTTTATATGATTCTAATGCATCATTTATGATTTTTTTAGCTTCATCTTGGTTTAAATCTAAAGCGTTTTTATATTTAGTTGCTTCATTAACTTTATCATTGTATTGATTAAAGTTATTTACAACTTCTGTAATTTTGTTTTTTAATGCATCATTATCTTTTGATAAATCTTGTGTAACATCTAAAATTGCTTGAGTAGTTGAATGTTGATCATCTCTAATTGCTTTATCATGTTGCATTTCATTAACTAATTTATTTCTAATAGCATCATAATTTGCATGAGGATCAGTAGTATTTTGAGGTACTATGTTTAATATTTCATTGTATTTATCATCAAAAGCTTTTTTAGCTTTTATATTATCAAATGCTGCTTTTAATTTATCATATGCATTATCTAATGTTTCTTTAGTTGAAGTTTCTGTTACATTATTTAAACTATTTTTAACTTCTTCAAGTTCTTGTTTAATGTTTTGATATTTTGGATCTGATAAATCACTATTTATATAATTATTTACATTATTTAATAAATCATTATATTTTTTATATGCTGCTTTTTGAATTGCTTGATCAATTGCATCAGAAGCATTTTTATAAGTATCTGCATTTATAGTTGGTGGAGTTGCATTAATGCTATTTTCAATTGTTTGATTTTGTTGATTTAATACTTCTTGCAATGTAGTTGAAGAAGTAGGATAAAGTTTCATTGCATCAGCAATTGCTTGTTTTTTAGTATCAAAAATATCTTTTTGTTTTTTAACTAATGCTTCTTGAGTTTTTGCATCTTCTAAAGCTTGAGTTAAATTATTTTTAGCCATTTCTATTTTTTGTTGAGTTTGAGTTTTGTAATTTTGAGCATTATCTATATGATCATGGTCATTATTATTTGCTTTTATTGTTTCATTTAAATCATATTTGATTTTTGTTTGGTATTTATGATCTTCATCAACTACTAATGAATCTTTATATGCATTTGCATCATGTAATGCTTTTTCATATTCATCTATTACTTTATTTTTTTCAACGTGTTTTTTAGCTTCTAATAAATTATTTAAAGCATTTTTATAAGTTGCAATTTTTTCTTTATAAGATGTTTGAGAATCTGATTCAAAATCATTTAATTTTTTAGAAAGATTTTGTTTTACTTCTTCAACTTCTGCATTGTATTTATTTTTTGCACCTTGATGTAATGAATCAAAGTCATTATCAGTTAATTTATTATTTAACTCATCTTCATAATCTTTTTTAGCTTTAGCTACTTTAGCATCTTCTAAAGCTTTATCTAAAGCAATCTTTTTAGTTTTATAAACATCTGCATTTAATTTATCTTCATTAGAAGTAATTGATTCTTGATTATTTGCATTTAATGAAGTATCAATTGTATTAATAATATCTTGATATTTAGCTTGATTTGCTTTTAATTGTTCTTTAAAATGTTGTAATTTGTTTAATGATTCATAATAAGGATCAAATTTTTCAATTACAGAATCTAAATTAGAATCTGTTGAAATTAATTTTTTAGTTTCTTTATTAATATCTGAAGCAGTTGATTGTTGATTATCTCTTATATTTTTACTATTTTGTAATGTAGATTCTAAAGCTTTTTTAATTTCTGAATATTTATTATCATTTACTTTTACAAAAATATCTTGGTATTTTTTATCAAAATCAGATTTTGCTTTAGTTAAAACTGCAGCATCATAAGCTGTTTTTAATTTTTTAACTGAATCTTTTAAAGTTTCAATTGTTGGTTTTGGATTAACTGAAGATAATGAACGTGCATCTTCTGTATCTTTTACAGATTTTAATTTATTTTTAATATCTGGATATTCAGGATGTTTTTGAGAATCTTGTAAGTTGGTTTCATCTAATGAATTTAATAATTCTTGTGCTTTGTTAGATAAATCATCATACATATTTTGAAATAAATCTAATTGAGTTTGTTTTGCTTTATTAATTGCTTTATTTAAATTATCAGTTGCTTCATTAACTGCATTTTCATCTGCATTTTGTTTAGTTTTATTTGATTCTTCTAATTCAATTGCAGATTCTAAATTATCCTTAATATTTTTTTCTAAAGGATCGGTTAATGAATTAGCAAAAGTTGAAGCTTCAACTAATTTTTTATCAAATTTTTCTGAAGCTTTAAGAGTTTTTTCTTGATTATTTAAATTATTTAATTCTTCTATTAAATTAGCTTCAGTTGAAGCTGATGAATCATAAATTCCTTTTGCAGCTTCTAAGTCTTTATTAATTTTTTCTACTGTTTTAATATGTTCTGGTTTTGTTTCTGAACCATTTTTTAAGTTAGTATTAACATAATCTTTGATTTCATTAATTTTGTTTAATAAATTAGTTTTTGCTGCTTCTCTTTTAGCTTTATTTGCTTCTCATAATGAATTAGCAGTTTCAGTAGCATCTTTTAATTTATTAGCTTGGTCAGCAAAATTATCTTCTGTTTTATTATTTGTATCTTCTAATGCTTTTGTTGAATCATTAATAACTTTTAATAAATTATCATGTAAGTTTTTATCATCATTATTTAAAACGGGAGTTCCAATATCTAATAATTTATTTTTAGCATTATCTAAAGTTTCTTGATATTTATCTTTTGCTGCTTTAATTTTTTTAGCATTATCTAATGCTTCTTGAAGTTTAGTAATTGATTCAGTAATTGCATCTTTTAAAACACCATCTTTAACTTCAGGATTTTGTTCATTTATATCTTTTTCTAATTTTGTTGATTCTGTTGAAATTACATTATTTAAAGGAGTTTTAATGAAATTATTTGAATCACTTGCACTTAAATTATTTTTAATAAAATTGTTTGCTTCATTTTTAACTGATTCAAATTTACGAAATTCTGCTTTTCTATCATCTTCTTCTTTTTGTTTTTTAGCATCATCTAAAGCTTTTTGTAAACTTTCTTGTGCTTTAATATATGCTTTAATTTTATCTTTTTTAGAAGTAGAATTATCATTTAAAACTTTATTTAAAGTGTTTTGTATATCAGAGATTTTTTTACTTAATTCTTGTTTTATATCACCATATAAATTAGCATCTAAACCATTGCTATATTCATTTGTTTCTGATAATTTAGAATCAAAAGTTTCTTTTGCTTTATTGAAATCAATTTCATCTTTAGCAGCATCAACTTCATCATAAGTTGCTTTTAATTTTGTAGTTGCTTGTTTAATATCATCACTTGTTGATTGAGTATCTTTTTTTGCAACAACTGCATCTGTTTCAGTTTTTGTTTTATTTAATTTTTCTGCTAAATTAGGATAAAGTGCAGAATTAGATTTAATATTATCTAATAAATCTGAGACTAGTTTAACTACCTTATCATAATTAGATTTTTCAGTTTCACGTTTTTCAAAGTTTTTATTTACTTCATTTTTAGTTTCTTCAAAAACTTTTTGTAATTTATTATTTTCATTATCTATTTCTGAAGCATTAGAAAGATTTTTAACTATTTCTTTTGTTTCATTTAATTTATCTTGTAGTTTTTTAATTAAATCTGAAGATTCAGGATGAGTATGTGTGTTTATATATGATTCAATATCTTGATAAGCATTATCAATGTTATTTTTTGCTTGTTTTTTATTTTCAATTAATTTTTCTAAATTTTTTAAAGATTCAGCTGCATCTAAAATTTCTCTAGTTGTTGAATTTGGATCATTTGCAACTTTATCTGTTTTAGTAATCAATTGTTCAATTTCTGTTTTTATTGATTCATATTTTGGATCATTTAATGTATCTTTTATTGTTTTTAAAGAATTTAAATTTTCTTGATATTTATTAAGTGCTTCTTGTTTTTTATCTTTTATAGCATTTTGAATTTTTTTAGCTGATTCTTGAATTTCTAAATATGTTTTTGCATTAATATTTTGTTTTTCATGGTTAAAAATATCTTCAACATATTTTTTTATGTCAGAATATTTATTATCTTGAAAATCATTTAAAAACATTTCAGCTTGTTTTTTTGCTTCATCAAAAAGATCCATTGCACTATTACGCAATTTATCAGTAATATGTTTTTGAACTTTTACTGCTTCTCAATCATTTAAAATATCTTTTATTTTTTTATTGATAACATCTAAATTATTTTCATTTTTAACTAGATTATATTCATCATCTAAATGTTTATTAAATTCATCTTTTAATTCTTTATCATCCGGTGTTATTAAAACTTCATTTGCATATTTTTTAGCTAAATCATAAACTCTTTTAAATTCATTTTGTGATTTTTCATATGCTCTTTGTTTTGCATCTTTTAATTCTTTAATTAAATTTTTATTAGCTTTAATTATATCTGATGTAGTTGATATTTCAGGGTTAATATTTTTGATGATTTTATCTCTATTAGCAATTTCTAAACTATGTAATGAATCATAAAAATCTTCTATTGACAGTGGTTTTTGGATGAAATCATTTAATTCTCTTAAAGATTTTTCATAGTTTGTAATAACTAATAATTTGATATCTTTATCTTTGATTGCTTTTGCTCTTTTTGCATTATCAAAAGCATCTTGAAGTATTTTTAAATTTTTTAATAATTCATCTTCAGTAGATTGAGAATTAACGTGTTTATCAGTTTCTGTTTTGGTATTAAATAATTCATCATAAATGTTTTTATATTCATCATATGAAAGTTGATTGTTTAAAAAGTCTTCAACTTCTTTTGCTAATTTTTGATACTTTGAAAAATCAAGTTGCTTAGCTTGATTAATAATTTCTTTAAATTTAGACAATGCAAACTTTAAATTATCAATTTTTAATTGTACTTGTTGAAAAGTATCATCATATATTTTTAAAACAGGGTTATCTTTTAGAACATTTTTAATAATTTTAGTTAAAAATTCATTTCCTTTTAGTTCAACATTTTTAAAATTATCTAAATCATCTCAAATTTTCTTTTGCGTACTGATTAATTTATTTAATTTAGCTTCTTCAACTAAAAACGCAGTAGTAGTTGCGGTTAAAACAGAAGAAGAAATGGCCAATATACCCATGACTTTTCTTTTATTTTTTTTATTCATAAAAATCCTTAAAATTTCTTAATTATTTATTTTAAAGTTATAAATTTAATATAAAAATATTATTTTTATCTGTAAAATTTGCTATTCTATTATATAAAAATTCCTATGTTTTTAATTTTATTGTTTTAATTTTTCCAAAAAAAAAAAAAAAAACACCCCTTGAGGTGAAAAAAATACGTTTTTGAATTATTTATTTCTTTTTTTAAGTATTTTAAATTTAGTTAATATTAATAAAATTAATATAACTAAACTTGGGACTAAAACACTAATTAAAATAATTATATTTTTAGAAATTTTAGTTGGATTGTTAATTTTATAATTTAATAAATTTATATTTAATTTATCGTTTTTATTATTTAAATTTATTAATGTTAAAGTAACTTTATTTGTAATATCTTTATTTTTAAAAGATTTTAATAATTCTTTTGCAACATCATCTAAATTTTGAATTTTATAATCTTTTTCATATTGATAATTTTTTACAATATCTTTTATTTTTGTAAGTATGAAATTTTTAATCTTTTCTTTTTCATTTAATCCATTTAAATTTATATCTTTAACATTAATATTTTTAAAGATATTTTCTTGGGGGAATTTTTTCTTAATTATAGGTACTTTAATTTTTAATTGAGAAATTGTTGAATTAGAAGATTGTTTTTTATTAAATAATTGAGCTTCAAAATTAACTAATAAAGTTTTTTTATTAAAATCAGGATAAATACTCATTATTTTGACATTTATGTTTGTATCTTTTATTATTTTAAGATCACTTATAGTTATTTCATCTAATGTTTTATTATTTAAAACACTAAATTTAATCTCTTTTATCAATTTATTTAATTCAGTATCTATTTTATTTTGTATATTTATTTTAAATTGTTCATATTGTTTATTAATATCGCTTAAAAGTGATTTTAGTGTTTGAAAATTATTATTATTTTGTTGTAAATTATTTAATTTAGTATTTAAAAATTGATTGTAATTATTAACAATATTAATAAATAATTTATGACGAAAATCTGATTGAATAGCTTCTTTTTGTTGTTTTATTTGTTGTTTAATAATACTTAATAAAGATTGATTTTCTTCTTCAAGATGTTTATTAATTTCCTCTTCTGAAATTTGTAATTTATTTAAAAGTTCTAATAGATGATTTTTACTATTTTCAATTGTTTTAATTGTTGCATTTTCCTCATAAACTACTAAATTGTTTACTTTAATACTATTTTCTATATTACTAATTAAATTATCATATGCATGTTGTGAATTATCATATGTAATTTTTTTATCATTTAATGTTTTAACAATTTGTTCATATTCTAAAATAAGACGTTTTTTATGTTCATTTTCATTAAATAAAATATGAGAATTTTCAAAATCACTTAAAAAGTTATGAAAATCTTGCATTTCATTATTTATTTCACCTAAGCTAAGTGAATTTTGATAAATATTTGATAATTTATTAAGATTAGTTTGAAAATTATGTTGCATTTTCGCAGTATTATTTATGTATTTTTCAGTAGAAATTACATTTTTATTAATTTCATATAAGTTTTTTGCAATATTAATTGCATTTAATAAATTGTTAAAAATATTTTTATTTTTGTTATAAATATCTTGAGTTTGAGAATTTCTTAATTGATTTAAAATATATGTTTTTTGATTAGAAGATAAGTTATTAAATGAATTTTTATCTTTCGAAATTAAATTGAAATTTTTTAGTTGATCCAATTCATTTTCAACATTAATAACATCTTGTTTTGAAGTTGCTATGTTTAATTGTTCATTTAATTGATTTTTTTGAAAATTATATAATAATTCATTTTCTGTAATTTTTTGTTTTAGTTCATCAATTGTTTTATTATCAAATATCGTTTTATATTTTTCCAGATGATTAATAATTTCCAAAACTTGATTATTATTTATGTTTATATTTAAATTATTTTGAGCTTTGTTATACCAAGTATCTAACTCTTGCTTTTGATTATTTTCTAAAACAATATACCCATTAGTATTTTGATAATTATTAAAGAGATTATATACATTTTTTAAAATTTGCATATTGTTATTTAAAATAGACATAACTGAAATTTCATTGTCAATTTCATTTAAATTAATTATATTTTTAATTTTATTTAATGTATTGTGTTTTTGAGCATCATTTAAATTTATAAATGAATTAATTCTTGATTCATAGTTATTTCTAATAAAAGAATCTACTAAATTATTTAGATTTTCTATAGTATTGTAAGTTACTGAATTTGATTTTTTTATTGAATCTAATAATAAATTTTTTTGTTCAGCAAATAACTTATCACTATTTTTAATTTTTAAAGCTAATTGTTGATATTTTGTGTTTAATAAACTAATATTTTTTTCTAAATTCCTTAAATTTGAAATTTTATTATCAATTGTTTGGAAATTATAAATATCAGAATTAAAATTATTTAAATCTACTTTCAATTTATTAATAGTTTGTGTATAAAGTTCTTTATCATGACTTAAAAAATCTAAAAAATGATTATCAGTTTTAAATTGTTCCGAATTTAAAACTAATGTTTTTAAGGTATTTAATTTTTCTTTAAAAACATTTATTTTATCAATTAATATTTTAGGATTTTCTAAATTTTTAATGGAATTAGTTATATCACTTAAAAACATCTGTTTTAAATCTTTGTTGTCATTATTTACAAAGTAATTATTTAAAATTAAGATATTATTTTTCGCTGCTTCAATTTGTGTTTTTAAAGTAGTAATTTCAGTATTAAATGACTGAATTAATTCATATGCTTTAGTTTCTAAGTTATCTAAATTGTTAATATTTTCTAATTGAGACAAAATATCATTAGGTTGATTAATTACTTTTAAAAGTTGATTATTTCAATATTCTTTTGCAAAATTAATTGCAGTTTCAAAATTATTAAAATCATCTTTAGTTTGGTGAATATTTTTAGAATTAAAATTATTAACAAGATTAGTTAAATGTTTTAGAATTTTTGTATTTTTTAATATTGAATTTATTAAGTTAGATAAGTTGAAACTTGTTAAATCCTGGTTTTCATTAAATAAAGAATTAATTTGAGTTTGAATATTATTATATTTATTTAATTTGTCAAGATTTTGAGAATTAAAAATTTTTGTATTTAGTCTATTAAATACATTTTGTTTTAATTCTAAATCATTTAAATAATTATAAAAATCATTTAAATTTGTCTTAATATTATTTCATTTAGTTTCATAACTATTTAAAATAGTGTTTGAATCTGGGTTTTTTGTTGATATTTTATTAATTTCATTAATATATTTTAAATCTATATAATTAGAGATTTTTGGGTATTTTTGAGTAAATAATTGTTTAATTTGAGTAATTTCATCAATTAATCTACGTTTTTTTAATAAAATCAGATTATCTAAAATATCAATATTTCTTAGTTCTTTTTGATTATATTTTCTTTGTTGATATCATCCGTTATTTGGTGTTAATTTATATGATTTAATAACTAAATTATCATTTTTATGTAGTGTTTGATTTAAAGTTATTTTAAAAGTTAAACTATTATAATTATCATCTAAATATTTTGTTTGGATTTTTTGATTATTTAAATAAACTTCAATATTGGTGTTTTTATATCTTTGTCAATCATCTGTTTTAAAAATTAATTCATTATCTTCTTCAAAAACATCTTGCAATTTTAACTTTAAAACGTTTTTACCTATACCTTCAGAATCTAAATATTCATCACTATAATAAAAATTAGTACGATAAATTGATTGTATTAAAGCAGGTCCAGGAAAATCAGTATATATAACACCTAAAGTGGATAATTTTTCATTTTTATTTAATCAATCATTTAAAGGACCATTCATTTTATAAGCACTAGATAAAGGTCTTCAACCACTTGCAAAAGATACAAAATTTACATATAAATTTTGTTCACTATATGGACGATTATTTGCACTATTAATTAAGTCTTTGACTAACTGTAGTTTTGAAGATGGATCTACTCCATCATATTTATCTTGTTCTGTATAATTTTTATAAACAAGTTCACGATATAAAAATCCGCCTTTACGGCTTTGATTTACTTTATGATGTCAATGATTTAAAATAATAACTTTTCCTCTGTATTGTCCTATATTAAAACCATTTTGGTCTTGAATTTCAAACAAACTTTTTCCTTGTGGATTGTATAAATATTTATTATATTTATCTAAAACATTATTATATATTCTACTAGCATTATTTGCATCATATCTAGAATTAACATCAAAATTTTCATCCTTAATTCTAATTACTACAAACTCGGTTTTATGTTTCTCTAAGTACTTAGTAATTTCATTCATCGCACTATTAAAAGTGCTTTGTGAATATGTTGATCCATGTTTTAATCAACCATCACTTGTCATTCTTAAATCAAACGCTCTTATTCCTAATCGCAATTGATCATTGAAATTATATGCTTGCGTCCTTGCGTATTGTGAACCGAATGTATAAGCTATTCCTCTTCCATTTCACATTGCTGAATCATGAGTACCTGGAATACTTAAAGAAAATAAACTACGGTCGTCTTTTATTTCACTCATTCAGTTTTCCGCTAACACTCTATTAAATCGATCTTTAATATCTTTATTATCTCAAACATAAGCTAAATTATTATCTTTATGAACATTTTTATCAATACTGTTATTTAAAGACATAGCAATAAGAGAAACAACAGGTATAAAAGTACTAGCACTAACAAATAATAATTTTTTTGACATATTTTCCTTAATAGCTAATTATAAACATTAATATTATTATATTGAAAACATTTTATTTACAAAATAAATCTATAAAATATAACAAAAATTTTATTAATTTTAAATTTATTATGTATAAATAATTTAATTTTGTTTTATTTTAATTTTAGTTACTATATATAATTTTTATATAGAAATTAAAAAGGAAATAATATGGAAAAATTTTATAATTTTAAAAATAGACAAATTCATTATTTAGAAATTAATAAAAATTTTAAGAAAAATGTTTTATTAATTCACGGTTTTACTTCTGAAATTGGTTATTTAGAAGAAGTATATAAATTATTTGAAAATGAATATAACATTTATGCAATTGATTTACCAACACATGGACAAAGTGAAATTGCAAATGAATTAATGAATATGGAATCATTTCGTGATTTAGTTATTGATTTTGTAACTAATAAAAATTTACATAATTTAACACTAGTAGGTCATTCAATGGGTGGTGGAGTTTCTGCTACAGTTTCTCCATATTTAGAAAAATACTTAGACAAAGTTATTTTATTAGCACCAATGAATAGAACAATGCTTAAATATAATTACAAATGACCTTTATTCTTCCCACGTAACTTAGAAGATTATAAAAAACTTATTCCGGTACTTTTTTATAATCCTGAACCTATTTTAACTAATGTAGAAACTTTAAAACAAGTGGAAAAGAAATTCAGTGATGAAAATACACATAAAAGATTAGATGTAATTTATGATTGAGGATATAAAATGCCTGAAGAACATAATCAAATTATAGTAGATGAAGGTATTAAAAATTGTCCAGTTCCTTTAGCTTTAATAAATGGAGATCACGATGGTATAGTTGATGTTGAATTATGTAATGACCATTATCTAAAATTAAACAAAAAAACTAAACATTATGTAATTAAAAATTCAGGTCATAGTATGTGATTTGAAAATCCAGTTGATTTTAAAGCTGCTATTTTAGATTTTATTAATAGTTAATAATTAATTTGTTTCAATCTAAATCAAAAAAATAGGTTTTGGCCTATTTTTTTGATTTAGATTAATATAACTATTTTTGTAAGTTTTTTAGTTGAGGGAATAATAAAACTTCTCTAATTGAATCATTTCCAGTTAATAACATCACTAAACGATCAATTCCAATACCGCATCCACCAGCAGGAGGCATTCCATACTCTAAAGCTTCAACAAAATCTCAATCAATTTCATTTGCTTCTTCATTTCCTGATTCTTTTTCTGATAATTGATTTTCAAAACGTTCTAATTGATCAATTGGATCAGTTAATTCGGTAAACATATTAGCAAATTCTTTTGTATTTATAAATAATTCAGCTCTTAATGTAAAACGAGGATCATCTGGAATTTTTGTAGCTAATGGTGAAATTTCAATTGGATGACCTCAAACAAATGTTGGTTCAATTAAATCTTTTTCAACATATAATTCAAATAATTCATTAATTACATGACCTAATTTAAAATATTTTTCAACTTTAATTCCGTGTTTTTTTGCTAATTCTATTGCTTGTTGATCATTTAATTCTCTTATATTTAGTCCTATTTTTTGACTTACTGCATCTACCATATTTATTCTTTTAAATGGAGTTTTAAGAGAAATTTCTTTACCACCAAATGTTACTTTATCAATATTTAATTCTTTTGATAAATATTCAAATAATTGTTCACAACGTAACATCATACCTTCCATATTTGAATATGCTTCATAAAATTCAATTGATGTAAATTCAGGATTATGTGTTGTATCAACACCTTCATTTCTAAAAATACGACCTATTTCATAAACTCTTTCTAATCCACCTACTAATAATTTTTTAAGTGGTAATTCAGTTGCAATACGTAAATAAAAATCACTTTGTAAAGCATTATAATGAGTAACAAAAGGTTTGGCAGCAGCTCCACCTAAAATAGGTTGTAAAACTGGTGTATCGACATCTAAATAACCTATATTATCGAAGAATTTTCTTACTGCAGAAATAATTTTAGAACGTAAAATAAATGTATTTCTTGTTTCCTTGTTTACAATTAAATCTACATATCTATGTCTATATCTTTCTTCTTGATCAACTAATCCATGGAATTTATCTGGTAAAACTTTTAATGATTTAGTTAAAAGTTCAATTTTCTTAGCTTTTATCATTAATTGTTCAGTATGTGTTTTAGAAACAGTACCTTGAGCAAAAATAATGTCACCTAAATCTAAATTTTTTAATATTTCTTGTTGTATCTCATCAAGTATTTTTTTATCTACATAAATTTGAATAGTGTTATCTCTATCTTGGAGCACAAGAAAAGGACCTCTTTTGGCAATTAATCTACCATTAATTGAAATAGTTTTGTTTTGGTTTTCTAATTCTTCTCTTGAAAAATTAGAAAATTCTCCAATAATTTGACTTGTTGTATGAGAGGCAGGAATTGCTAATTCAAAAGCTTGTTTATTAATATTTTTAAAGTTTTGTATTTTTTCACGTCTAATAATTTCTTGTTCTGATAATTTTCTGGTCATATTACTCCTTAAACATTGAATATAATAAATAAAATTTTACATTATTTCTCAAAATATAAACATAAAATTACACAATAATGTAAAATATTAATTAATATTGACTAAATTAGGAGAGACATATGTTAGAAGTACAAAATTTAAGCAAAGTATTTAGTGATAAAAAATTATTTCAAAATGTAAATTTAAAATTTTTAGAAGGTAATACATATGGAATAATCGGTGCAAATGGAGTAGGAAAATCAACATTTTTAAGAATAATAAGCGGACAAGAAGAAGCAAGTAGTGGTGAAATAATTAAATCAAAAGGTTCAAGAATTTCAGTACTAAGTCAAGACCAAAATGCTTTTGATGCATTTAATGTAACTGATGTTGTAATAATGGGAAATGATGAATTATACAAAATTCAAGTTGAAAAAAATGCAATTTATGAAAATCCAGAATCAACTATTGAAGACTATGAAAGAGCAAGTCACTTAGAAGAAAAATTCGGTGAAATGGGCGGATGAACTGCTGAAAATGATGCACAAATACTTCTATCAGGTTTAGGAATTGATGAAACAAAATGAAATCTACCTATGTCTAATTTAAAAGCTATTGAAAAAGTGAAAGTATTAATTGCTAAAGCATTATTTGGTAATCCAGATATTTTAATAATGGATGAGCCAACTAACCATTTAGATCTTAAATCAATTAAATGATTAGAAAACTTCTTAATTGATTATCAATATATTGTTATCGTAGTAAGTCATGATAGTGATTTTTTAGATTCAATTTGTACTCATACTGTTGATATAGACTTTAATGAAGCTAGATTATTTACAGGAAATTATAGTTTCTGAAAACAATCAAGTCAATTAATTTTAGAAATGCAAAAGCAAGCAAATCTAAAAAAAGAAGAACAAGCTGCAAAATTAAAAGAATTTATTGCTCGTTTTAGTGCAAATGCATCAAAATCTAAACAAGCAACAAGTAGAAAAAAAGCACTAGAAAAAATTGTCATTGATGAAATTAAACCTTCAAGTAGAAAATATCCATTTATTAATTTTGATTTAAATAGAGCACCTGGAAAACAAATTTTAGAAGTAAATAATTTAACTTATACAAATGATAAAGGTGAAACTTTATTTAAAAATGTTTCATTTACTTTAAAAAATGGTGAAAAAATGGCTTTAATTGGCGATGATGATATTGCAAAAACCAAATTTTTAGAAATTTTAATGGGACTTGAAAAACCAACTTCTGGTCAAATTAATTGAGGTATTACCATCAAACCTAATTATTTTCCAAATAATAATGCAAAATATTTTCAAAATGATTTAACAATAATGGAATGAATAAGCCAATGGCCACTTGAAAATTCAACTCAAGAAACAAAAGATAATTCAGATCATCGAATGAGATCTTATTTAGGTAGAATGTTATTTAGCAATGATTCAGTTTTTAAAAAAGTTAAAGTCACAAGTGGTGGTGAAAAAGCAAGATTAATGTTTAGTAAATTAATGCTAGAAGAATCTAATTTTTTAGTATTTGACCAACCTACTGACCATTTAGATTCTGAAAGTATTGATTCATTAATTGAAGCATTAGAAAGATATCAATCTGGAGTAATTTTTACAACTTATAACAGAGGACTTGTAAAAGCTGCTGCTAATGTGATTTTAGAAATTAAATCTAACGAAAGTTTCTTATACTATGGAACTTTAGATGAATATGAAGAAGAAATGGGTTATTAATAAATTTTATTAAAAGATAAAATTACAATCAAATGACAATATCATACAATAAATCAAATTACATTCCTAACACTATCTTAAATCTTGGTTGAAGATTTATAAGTATTACAATTTTTTTAGTTTTAGTTACAGAAAAATTCAGTTTTCAAGCAAATAATTTAAATAAACAAATTATTTTATATTTTAATCTCACAATATTATGTTTTGTAATACTTTTAAGTTTAATTTATCAAATATTATTTATTTTTAAGTATTTAAAAAATCTCAATAGTTTCAAAAATGATATAAAGAATGAAAATAACATTGTTTCTTTATATATATTTTTTGTTTTAATAACAATGCAAATCAATACTTATACTTGAATTACAAATCATTTTTTAATTAATTATGAACAGACAATTTTAAGTATTTTATCAGTAATGAATGTAATAATTTATGTTTTAGAACTTATGTTTTGTGTTTTTTATTTACTAAAATTTGTAAAAATTACTTTAAATAATAAAGAAGGATTTATTAACTTAATTTTTATTTTTACAACTTTATCTCTAAGTTCAACATTTTCTGTCAATTTAGGTGATTTTATTAATTTATGATTTTTTCAAATCATTTGATTTATTTCATTTTTATTAGTCATTTTTTTATACTTATTTAAAGCATATAAATTTATTTTTAACAGTTATAAAAATAATAAAAATATAGTAGCGATAGCAATATTTACAAGACCTTTAAACTTATTATTTTTAGGATTTATTGTAACTTTTAATCCTAATAAATTATTATTTAGTGATGATATAAAAAGTAAAATGTTTTTAATTGAATACTTAAATTTTCAACTCACATTTTTAAATAATTATATTTTATACACAACAATAACAACATTTTTATTACTGTTATGTCTTTTTACATATTTTTTTTGTTTTATACACAAATGAAAATATCATCTACAAAATAAAGATGATGAAAAATACATTTGATTGACCTTTCCAGGTTCAATTACATCAACAGTGATATTAAGAGTAAATGATTGAATTTATATAAATAACAATGTGATTTATTTTTTAATTTTGATAATAATATTTATTACTTATATAACAACTTTTATCGACACAATTAGATTGAATATAAGAAATATCTCAATATTAAAAAATGCTATAATTTAAATATTAAAAGGAGAAAAATGATAATAGATAATCTTATGCTTGAAGAATTTGAAAAACGTTTGAATTCTGATAAACAAGCAAATACAATAAAAAATACAATAGCAAAAAATGGTATTTATGCTTCATCTTTTAATAACAATATTTTAAAAAAACATAACAATGAATTTTCAAATGAAATCAAAACAGGAGATATTACTAATCAAGAATCATCTGGACGTTGCTGAATTTTTGCATCATTAAATATGGCAAGAATTAGTGCAATGGAAAAATTACAAGTTAAAGACTTAGAATTTTCTGAAAATTACTTATATTTCTTTGAAAAAATAGAAAAAGCAAATACTTTTTTCGAAAATATTATTCAATATGGTTTAGACTTAGATTTTAATGATAGATTAATGCAAATTTTTTTAGATAATCCAGTATCTGATGGTGGTTATTGAGAATGATATATATCATTAAATAAAAAATATGGAATTGTTCCAAAATACATTATGAATGAAACTTTTCACTCAGAAAACACTAGTATTTTTGAACAAACATTGAATTTAATAGCAAAAAAACATGCACTCAAAATCATCAATGCTCATAAACAAAATCAAGATAATCTGATTGCTAATCTAAAAAAAGAAGCACTTTATGAAATTTATCAAATTTGTGTCAAATCACTAGGAATGCCTCCAAAGACATTTGATTTTGAATATCGAGATAAAGATGATAAATTTCATCGCGAAACTAATTTAACTCCAATGGAATTTTATAAAAAATTTGTAGGTGAAGAATTAGACCAAAAAATTACTTTAGTATCTGATCCGAGAGAAATTTATCCTTATGGAAAAGTTATTGAATCTAAATATTTTAAAACTTCAATTGAAGGTAAAACTAACTATACATTAAACGTACCTATGGAAGAGTTAAAAAAAGCTACAATAAAAAGCATTTTAGATAATAAAAGTGTTTGGTTTGGTTGTGATGTTAGTCAATTTAAAGATAATAAATCAGGGATTTTAGATACAGAATTATATGATTTAAATAATGTTTTAGGTGTTGAAGATACTTTAACAAAAGCTCAAAAATTACAACTAGGAATAATTTCTCCAAATCACGCAATGAATTTTATAGGCGTTGATTTAGATGAAAAAGGGAATCCTATTAAATGAAAAGTTGAAAATTCTTGGGGTGATAAGGTTGGTAAAAAAGGTATTTTTAGTATGTCAGATAAATGATTTGAAGATTTTAACTTTGAATGTGTTGTAGATAAAAAATACGTTGATGAAAAATATCTAAAAGGTTTAGAAGAAGAATCTATTAAATTAGAAGCATGAGATCCGTTAGCATAATGAAAAATATTAATAATAAATTATTAAAAAAATTTAAACAAAGTTTTAATAAAAATCAAACTAATCATGTAATTGCAAATGCAATTGCTAAAAATGGAATAAAAAATGCTTCTTTTAACAATGATATTTTAAAAATTCATAACAACGTATTTAGTCATGAAATACAACAACCTTCAATTACAAATCAACAATCATCAGGTAGATGCTGAATTTTTGCTTCTCTAAATATGGCTCGTTTAGAAGCTATGAAAAATTTAAATATAGAAGATTTAGAACTAAGTCAATCTTATTTATATTTCTACGATAAATTAGAAAAAGTTAACAACTTTTTAGAAAATGTAATTCAAAATGGGCTTAATTTAGATTTTAATGATCCATTATTTAAGTATTTAATGGATAGTCCTGCTGATGATGGGGGATTTTGAGAGTGATTTTTAGGTTTAATTAATAAATATGGAATTGTTCCAAAATACTTAATGGATGATACTTTTGATGCAAAATCTTCACGTGAATTTATTGAAATTTTAAATACCAAAGCAAAAGAATGTGCTTCTAAAATAATTAAAGCATCTAAAAATAATGCATCTGAACAACAACTAAGAAAATTAAAAATTATAGCTCTTAATGATATTTATAATATTGCAAGTAAAACACTAGGTATTCCACCTGAAAAATTTGATTTTCAATATCGTGATAAAGATAAAAAAATCCAAAAAATTAAAAATATTACACCTTTAGAATTTTATAAAAAATACATCGGTGATAATGTCTTAAATAATAAAGTCAATTTAGTTTCTGATCCTCGTAAAATACATCCTTATGGAAAAGTTTTAAGTAGTAAATATTTTAATAGTGTGTATGAAAGTCCTAATAATTTACAATTAAATGTACCAATGAAAGAATTAATAGAAGCTACTAAAAAATCTATTTTAGATGGAGTTTCAGTTCCTTTTGCTTGTGATGTATCTAAATTTCACGACCGAAAATCAGGAATTATGGATTTAAATGTTTATGATTATAACAATACATTAGTTTATTTAAATTTAAATCGGGAACAAAGACTAAATTTACATCAATCATTACCTACACATTTAATGAACATAGTAGGAGTTGATATTGATTCAAATGGAAATATTATTAAATGAAAAGTTGAAAATTCTTGAGGAGAAGATATCGCATTTAAAGGTATTTTCAGTATGTCAAATGATTGATTTAAAGAATATAATTACCAATGTGTAGTAGATAAAAAATATGTTCAATCAAAATATTTAAAAGGTTTAGAACAAGAACATATTATTTTAGATTACACAGATCCATTAGCGTATTTACACTAAAAAATAAAAATTAAATTAGCAGACGATGTTAGTTTAATTTTTTTATTTTAGTTTTTTAATTTAAAGTAGTGTATTTTATTATTTCAATTTTTTTTTACCTCTATACCATACTTTTTTTTTACTTTATATATTTAAAAACACAAAAAAAATAAAAATAGAATACAAAAAAAATTCCATTTTTATTTATTTCTTGTATAATATCTTTAAGAAAATTAAGAAAGGAAAAAATGAAAATATCATCTTTTAAATATTCACAATTCGCTTTTAAAACAGTTTTTAAAAAGAAAAGCTCAATTATTTTACCTATTTTAACGTTAATTATTTCTTTTATTTTAGGTCTTATTTTTAAATTTGCTATTAGTGAAAAATACTTATTTTTATCATATTATTTATATATTTTTGCAATTTTAATTGAAACAGTTTTATTTGCATCAATTAAGGCTTTAAATATTTTTAAAGACTTTGAACAAGAAGGATTAGAACTATTAACATTATCTAAACCTATTTCTAGAAATAATGTTATATTAGGTAAATTATGAACATTAATTTATTTTGGTCTAGTTTGGTCAATAATTTTATTTATTTCAAGTCTATTTAGCACATATGCTTTATATTCAGATTCATTACTTTTTTTATATTCATTATTATTATTTGCAGTAGGATTTGCAACTTATTTATTAATATCATTAATAACAGCTTTAATAAATTATAAATTTAATCAAAAAATATCAATTACTTTACCTATGATATTTTTTATTCCATTATTATTAGGTGGATCATTACTATCTGCTAATGCAACTTCAAATATAAATAATGCAGCCTATTATATTAATAAAAAATATCCATATCATTTTTCAGGAAATGAAGTAAATGTAGAACCTTTTTATTTAAATAATAATAAAGATGAATTATTATTAATTACAAATGGTTTAGAAAATAAACAATTTAGTGATAAACAAACATCATATTTAGAAGAAGTTATGAAAATAGCTAATAAATCATCAAAAGAATGACAAATTTATTCTTGACTTTCAGTTCCATACCAATTATTAGATGTGTTTAATTTCCAAAATAAAAATGTTTTTGAATCTATTTCAAAAAATAACTTCTCTAATTTAAATAATTACATTTATTACAAGGATTTAGATAGTATTTTATTTAAGTATAAATTAGATAAAAATGTCAATTTACAAAAATATTTAACTTCATCTAATATACAAAAATACATAGTACCTGGTTTATTAAAATCACATTCTCAAATTCAAAATACAATTAATACTGATATTATCTATGCAAGACAAGGTGCAGATAGTATAAATGATGTATTTTCAGAAGATAGTTCTGAATTTTCTAGTGAAAATAATTTAGTTGGAAAATTAAAATGGGAATATGTTGATGAAATTTTAAAAGATCAAAATTTTAATAAAATTGCAAAGAAATTTATTGATAATTTTACTAACAATCAACAAGAACATAACTTAATTAATCTTCATAAAAAACTATTAAATGCAATTTCTTTATATATTCAAGATGAAAAAAGTGATGTAAATCAGTATTTAAATCCTAATTTAACTTTATTTAATCCGTTTGCAATTAAAGAAAAGAAATTACAATCAGAAATTGAAAGAAAAATATATTTTGCTGTTGCATTATTAAATTTTATTTACTTTAATTATCAAAATACAGAACTATATCAAGCAACGATAAAAAATATTAATACAGTTGATACTTTTGGTGATAGTCAAATCAAATTAAATCTTTTTGATCATACATATTTAATTGGTGGTTATGAAAGTTATGAAAAAATTTCATTAGTTAAAGATAAAAATGTGGTAATTAGATATAGTTTAGTAAATAGTGATAAAAATTACTTATTTGTTTCAGACAATCAAGTATTTGCAATTAATAGAGATGTTCAAATTGTTAATAAAAATGTTTATGCTCTTTTATGAATAATGCTAATTATTATTTTATTCAATGGTGTATTTATTTTATACAAAAGAAAGGATTATAAATAATTATGGAAAATATTTTAGAGGTAATTGATTTAACAAAAGTATTTACTAAAAGTAAAAGAGGAATAAAAAACATTAATTTTTCAGTATCTAGTGGTGATTTTCATGCATTTATTGGGGAAAATGGTGCAGGTAAAACTACTACTATTAAAACAATTATTGGAGCATATACAAATTATCAAGGAAATGTTTTGATAAATAATTTAAACATAAAAAAAGCTGAAGCAAAAGCAATAATTGGTTATGTGTCTGAAGTTGCTATTTTTCCTAAAGAATTAAGTATTTTTGATTATTTATATAATTTATTAATTTTATCTAATGTTCAAAAACAAGAAGCTAAAAATAAAATTAATAAATATTTAAAATTATTTAATATTGAACATTTAAAAAACGAAAAACCATATACTTTTTCAACTGGTCAAAAGAAAAAAGTATTATTAATTCAAGCTTTATTACATAATCCAAAACTTTTAATTTTAGATGAACCAGCAGCTAATTTAGATCCAAGCGCAAGATTTGAACTATTTTCTCTTTTAAAAGAAATAAATGAAAAAGAAAAAGTAACTATTTTTATTAGTTCTCATGTTTTAGCAGAAATTGATAAATATGTAAATTCTGTGACACTTATTCATAATGGTGAAATTTTATATTCAGGAACAAAACAAGAATCATTAGAAAAATTATTTTATGAAAAAGTTATTGCTAATTAGTTCTTCTTTACTATTACCATTATTGCCTTTAAGTGTAATGAGTTGTGCATCTCAAAATCAAAGTAGTAATTTATTATCATTTCCAAAAAAACCGCAAAATAATTTTGCTGAAAATATTCATATTAATAAACTTCTTGATTTTTTTGTAAATAAAGATACTAACCAAAAGAAAATATATGTCTCTCAACAAACAAATAAATCATCTTCAAAAAATACAGAATTAAAATACTCATTTGTTTATGATCCTATTTTCATTTTCAATGGAGGTTTTGGTGGTAGTGATTTTGAAGATTTAAGAAATATCTCTTTAAAAGTTATTGATAATACTTTACAAAATGACTGATATTGAACATTACTTAATATAACAAGCTTTAATTATATTTTTAGTCCTTATGGAGATAGATATAAACCTTTAGATAATGAAAAAGAATTATTCCAAGAAACACAAGATTTTCTAAATTCAATTTCTCTAAAAATTCAAAATCTAGAGCCTAAACAATTAATAACTATTAAATATAATGAAATAGATAAACTAAAAAAATATAATGTATACAAAGACAAAGAATCTTGATACTTAATTTTTGATGAAAATAAAGCAATTAAAATATGAAAATATTTAGATAATAATGTTCCTAAATTAAAAATAACTCCTGATTTATTAATTTTTAAAGATAAAAAAAACATATCAAAACAATTAACTGAATTAGAAGAGGAAATTTTTAAACAACATCAAAGTCAATTTAATCAAGATTATGAAAATTATAGTAAATATTATTCAGATCAAGATGAAGGGGAGTTTTTAACAAAAAGAAATGATAAAAACTATTTGGAATTTCAAACAGTAGAGCAATATAATAAAAATTTAGTAGAAGCTATAAACAAAATCAATGAAGAAAAAATAAAAATATTTAGATTTACAATGAGGGATATTGATGAAAATAAAAAATAAATGATTTTTAGCATTAACAATAGCAACTACTATCCCAGCAGGTTTTTCATTAATAGCTTGTAGTACTACAGAAAATAATAATAATTTGCAAAACAATATTCCTAAAGAATTTGATTTTATTCCAGCACTACAAAGTAATCAAGAGATAAACACAAATTCTATAATTAATAAATTAATTAATATAGTTTTTAAAAACAATGAAGTTAAAAAAACTCAATTTTTAGAGACTCAAAAACAAAAAGAACAATTAACAAATAAACTCAAAGAATTATCAATTGAATTTAATGAAACACAAAATACTGATAAATTAAATGATTTTTATACTCAAAATTGATTATTTATAATTAAAAACATTGATAAATTACAATGAACATTTACTAATTGATGAATATTTCCTGAATTTGAAAATGCAAAATATTCACAACAATTTTTAGAAAAAATTGCTGATGCAGATAACCCAGAGAACTTAAAATTTGATAATAATAATTGAAATCAATTACAAGAAGGAGATGAATCTCGGGAATCTAGTGATGATGTTTTTTATCTAAGAAAAGATAATTTTTTAATAAGAATTTATATTTCACGAGAAGGAGATAATAAAGTAATTTTTAAAAATATAATTTACTTTTTTAAATCAAGAACAAAAAATATATCAATCAAATTAATATCTGATTCAGTTCATAATGCTTTAATTCACAAACAACAAATAGGTTTTGATTCATTTGAAAATGATGTTGTTAGTGATTATGGTTTTGGATCTTTAGGAGTATTATTATGAAAGGAAAACAATGAACAAGATATATAAAAAAATACTAATGTTTTCATCATTATTATCAACTTCTTTATTACCTATTTTAGCTATATCATGTACAAATTCTCAAAATAATACAAAAGATGAAAATCAATTAAAAACAATATTTATTACTGATAATAATACTCAAAAAGAACAAAATTGAAACATTTTTTTAAATTATGAACATGTTAATGCTTTATTAAATTTAGTTTTTAAAAATGAAGCGGATAAAAAGGAATATATTCAAAAACAAAAAAATATACCAGATGATTATTTAGAATTAATTAAAAATTATTTATTTTATATTAATAACATTGTTATTATGTATCGTCCAGAATCAATATCTAAAGGTGGAATTTTTGGTGGAGGTCTTTTTGGCAATAATAAAAATTCCAAAAAAGTCGTTGCTGTGAGTGAATTTAAAAATAAACTTGAAGAACTATACAAACAAAATTGATTATGATTTTTATTTAATATTGATAAGTTTGTTTTTTCTTACAATGAAGATATCGACCAATTTAGTGGTTCTATTGATTTATTAACACAAGATACTCAAAAAAATAGTTTAGAAAACTCACCTTTTATAACTTTAAATACCAATCAAATTGAAAAATATTCAATTTATGAAGATAAAAATGATGATAGTTTAAATTACATAGTATATTTACTTACTAAACAAGGTTTGATTTTAAATATTCAATTAACTCAAGAACTAGATAATCCAATTGATGAAGAAGATGAAGAATACGAAGATGAAGATGAAACAAATGATACAGATAGTCAAAATGTTCAATCAAAGACAAAAGACAATCCAGTACAAAATCCAATAGAAGTGGAAATTTCTCCTTTTGCT
Organism: Mycoplasma miroungirhinis; assembly: GCF_013008815.1. Lineage (GTDB taxonomy): Bacteria > Bacillota_I > Bacilli_A > Mycoplasmatales > Metamycoplasmataceae > Metamycoplasma > Metamycoplasma miroungirhinis. The sequence continues at coordinate 486,783 of NZ_CP053097.1, forward strand.
GAAATTTATCCATCTTTTTTTGAAAATCAATCATTAATTAAAGATTTTGATTTATTAAATTATGTTCGTGCACAAATTTTTTCAAAAAATATTGGTAGTTCTAAAAAAGCCTTTAAAATTCATTTCGATGATAAATACGGAGGAAGTCCTAAAAGATTTACTCTTGTATATGTAAACAATGAAAATACTTATAAAGAAGCATAAAGTTTAATACTTTATGTTTTTTATTAAAAACTGACACAATATAAAGTTGTGTCAGTATATTATTATTCTTTTTCCTCTGATGCTTTAGAATCAATATTAAAATATTCTTTGATTCCATCAATATATTTATGGATGTCTTGTTGATTAATATTTTCTTTGTCTAATGATTCAAATTGTTGTTGTAATAAGGCATTGACCATTTCTAATTCATCTTTTAATTGACTTTCAACATTATCTGAATAAGATGAGTAATTATTTGATTTAGCAACTTCTGGGTTATTCATTAAATTAACAACTGATTCAAGAGCAATTCTATCTGTTAATTCATTAAAACGTTTTGAACCTTCTTCTGTATAAATTTGGTAAGGATTTTTTTGTGAATATTGAACTAAATTTGATGATTGTCTTAACTTATCCATAACATTAATATGATTTTGTCATGCATTATCAAATACACCTAAAATAATTTGTCTTTCAGAAATGACTAATGAAGAAATACCATATTTATCAATGAAATTTTCTCTTAATTGTTCATATTGTTCAATAAATTTATCAGCAACAAATTCAGCTAAATCTATTTTATCATACTTAGAAATTTCAGCTTTGTCAAATTTATAATCACAATATCTCATTCAATTGCTATTTAAGTATTCAGCAAAATTTAAATAATCAAAACTATTGTTTTTTAAAACAAAATAATCATTATTAACTACTTGTTTAGCTGATGAAACTATCATTTTATTAATTATTTCACCCATGTCTTCACGTTCTAAAATTCAGTCACGTTGTTGATAAATTAAATCACGTTGCTGTCTAATAACATCATCATAATTTAAAACACTTTTACGATTATCGTAGTTAAAACCTTCAATTTTCTTTTGGGCTCTTAAAAAAGCTTTTTTAATGGCTTGACCTTCGATTGGTTGGTCTTTGTATTCTTTAAACATTTCTTTTCATTTATCTTGAAGACCAAAACGTAAAATTAATTGATCATCTAAACTTAAAAAGAATTTTGTATAACCAACATCACCTTGACGACCTGAACGACCTTTTAATTGATTATCAATTCTTCTACTTTCTGCTTTATCTGTTCCCAGAACATATAATCCACCAGCTGCTTTTGCTTCTGGTGAAGGTTTAATATCTGTTCCACGACCAGCCATATTAGTTGCAATAGTAACAGCGCCTAGTTGTCCAGCTGCAGAAATAATATTAGCTTCTTCTGCGTTTTGTTTTGCATTTAAAACAGTATGAGGTATGTTTGCTTTAACTAAATATTCATGTAATATTTCTGAATCTTCTACTTGTGCAGTACCAATTAAAATAGGTTGCTTACGTTCATAAACTTTTTTAACCTCTTCAACAATTGCTAAATATTTTGAGTGCATATCAACAAAAATTACATCTTCATCATCATATCTCACCATTGGTCTATTTGTAGGTATAACATTTACTCTCATGTTATAAATATCAATGAATTCTTTTTCTTCAGTTTTTGCTGTTCCTGTCATACCTGAAAGTTTTTTAAATAATCTAAAAAAGTTTTGATATGTAATGGTTGCTTGAGTTTTATTTTCAGATTCTATTTCAATTCTTTCTTTAGCTTGAATTGCTTGTTGAAGACCTTCAGAATAAGCACGACCTTCCATAATACGACCAGTAAAGGAATCAACTAATTCTATTTTGTCATCTCTTACGATGTATTCAACATCTAGTTTCATAATTTTATGTGCTCTTAAAGCGTTTTGAATTCTATGAACTAGTTCTGAATTTTCAATATTATATAAATTACTGAAATTAAAATAAGTATTTGCTTTGGAAATACCTTCATCAGTTAAATAAACACTTTTAGTTTCCTCATCAATGTAATAATCTTCTTCTGATAATATCCGCACAAATAAATCAGCTACAGTATATAGTGGACTTTCTTCATTATCTCCACCACTTATAATTAAAGGTGTCTTAGCTTCATCAATTAAAATACTATCAACCTCATCTAAAAGAATATAATTTAATCCTCTTTGGACTTTTTCTTCTTTGGCTAAAACCATATTATCTCTTAAATAATCAAATCCTAGTTCTGAATGAATTGAGTAAGTAATATCACAATTATATGCTTGACGTTTTAGTTCAGTAGACATTTGTGCTTTATTAATACCAACACTTAAACCTAATCAGTTAAAAACTTCACCCATTTCTTTTGCATCACGTTCAGCTAAATATTCGTTAACAGTAGAAACAATAACATTTTCACCAGTTAAAGCATTTAAATACACTGGTGCGATCGAAGTTATAGTTTTTCCTTCTCCAGTTTTCATTTCTGCTACTGAACCTAAATCTAAAATTACACCACCTAACATTTGTACATCAAAAGGTCTTTTCCCTAGTACACGTTTTGTAGCTTCTCTACTAACTGCAAAAGCTTCTACCCGAATATCTTCAGTAGTTTCACCTTTTGTCAGCCTTTGTTTAAATTCAATAGTTTTAGCTTTTAATTGACTATCTGTTAGTTTTGATACATAATCTTCTAAAATATTGATTTCATATAAAGTATTATAAGCAATACGCATTTCTGCACTTTTAAAATTCATTTTATATCATTTATCTTGCTTATTTTCTTTTTTTGGAATTATTCATTTCCCATTTTCATCATAATGATTGTTAGAATTAAAAACTGTATTGTTACTTTGCTTTTTTTCAAGTTTGTTCATGTATATAATTTTACTATATAAAATTAATTTTAAACATTAAGAATTGCAAATTAATGTTGAAAATTAAAGATTTTTTTAAAGTTCATAAATTTATAAAAATTAATATTTTGAGTATTTTGTAAATTATTTTTCTTATTTTTTAAATAGTTAAAATAAACATTAGTTATTATGATTAAAAAGACAGAAATTCAAACATATGGAGTTATATCTTTATATGATGTTCTTTGACTATAAACCATTGCTAAACCAAAATTACTTGCACCAAATAATCCATAATTAATAAAATTACGAATATTTTTTTCAATTTCTAAAATTAAAAAGGTTGATGAACTATTTTTTGTATAAGGTAAAATAAATGATCTAAAAATACGACCATTTGATCATTGCTGTCTTTTTAGATTATTAATATGTTTATTATCTATTTTTGAAATTGATTCATTTAGTTGTTTTGCAATAACAGTAGATGAATGAATTGCAAAAGAAAATACAAAAGCAGCAGCTGGTCGTTTGAAAATAATACCGATTGTAAAGAAAATAACAATTGTAGGAATAATTCTAATAAAAGTACTTATAAATCTAAAAATATGCATCAAAAATAAATTATTTATTTTTTGATTAGTAAATCTTAAATTAATATATGTAAAAACAATTGCTAATAAAATAGTGATATATATTTCTAAAAATAAATCTAAAATAATTAATACTAAATTATCATTTTGGGTCACTATATTTCAATTAGGACTTAATAAATCATTAAAAATGCTTGTAAATGCAGTAGGATAAAAATGAATATTACGAATACTAAATAACATCACTATGGTTAAAATAACTACTAAAATAAACACAAAAATACTAAAAAATGTTTTCATTTTTTTAACATTATCAACTTTTTTAAATGTTTCATTTGTAATTTTAGTTGATTTAGCTATTAATAAATAATTATTAGTAAAATAGCTAAATCATTCCAATAAACTAATAAAAACAACAAACACAAGCAAAGGAATTAATAATTCATGCATTTTATAAATACTTTCATTTGCATAATTTAAAAGTTGTCCAATACCAACTACACCTAATGTACTAAATACAGAAGTTCATCTTAAATTAGATTCAAAAGAATATAAACTAAAAATTATAATTTTATTTTTAATAGATGGATAAATATATCTAAATAAAATATGTGTTTTAGAATAACCTAATTTAGTTAATCGACCATAAATATTGGTTGGAATATTTTCAATTGCTTCTGATATAAATTTATGTAATCAAATTCAACTAAATCAACTAATTAATAAAACTGATGAAATTTCACCACTTAATGAAGTTGTAAAAAAATATAAGTAAATCAATTCAGGAAAACTTCTAAAAAATAAAATAATAAATCTAATTACATACGCTTGATATTTATTATTTGTTTTTAGATTTCCGATTACAGCAGTAAATAAAGCTAAAATAGTACCTAAAATAGTACCTAAAAATGTTACTTTAAAACTTAATCACAAAAATTTTAAACTTAATAATCAAAGATTTTTTTCTTGTAAATAAGTTGAAGTTTGGAATGGTTTAAAAATATTTTTTATACTTTCTAAAAATAAATTAAATCCTCCAGTACTAGCTGCAAAATTCGTTCTTCAAATCGATAATGCTGCTAGTGCAACTAAAAATATAATAATTAAAATTTTAGTTTGTATTTTCAACTTAGTTTTTATTAATTTATTATTTTTGTAAAGAGAATAAGTAAAAAAATTGCGTTTAATTTCTGTTGTCATTATTTTTTAGCCTTATCATAAAATTCTTTAATATATTGTCTATTTACGTTTTCTTGAGTATAACCACTTATACCAATTCTATAACTAAAATCATCTTTATTTTCTTTTGAAGTTTCTAAAATTGCTTGTTGTAAAAATTTGATTTGTTTTTGATTAAATTGTTTTGAAACAATAACAACAAAAAATAAAAATGGGTCTGTTACAGTTAATAATTCAATTTTTTCATTATTTAGTCTTGTAAAGTAGTTTTTATCAGCATCATTATGGTGAAATGCATATTCATTTTGTTCACCTAAAAAAATATGAAAATCTTTAAAAATACTTTGACCCATATGTGTTGCTGAGTTATGAATTGGATAATTTATATAATTACTTGGATTTTCATTTTCATCATTATTAAAACCAGTAAATTGATTATTATCCTTATTAAAATGTTTCTTAAATAAAAACTCAGGATATATAAATCTAGTTGATGAACTTGTGTTTTGATCTTTGACAATTCCAAAACTTCTAAAGGTTTTTCAATCACGATCATTTCAAGCTTTTTTTATTTTTTTTAATGTTTCATCATCACCTGCAATAAAAATAGCTCCTCTTTGATAATTTATGTTTGTACCAAATGGTTCATAAAAATGTTGATAAATTCCGTATTTAAATCCATATTCTTCATCATTTCAATTTTTATATGGTTTTTTAGTAAAGTCATCATTTTGTTTTTTGCTTATTTCATCAAGTTTTACATTATTATTTTCATCATAAAAATCGGCATTTGTATCATATTTAGGTGCAAATGTTTGTGCAAGAAGTATAGGTTGAACTAAATCAATATATTTTTGTGTTTCATTGAATTGATTATTTAAAAAGACACTACTTACAATAGCAACTTGACTTTTATTAGTAATTATTGTTTCAACTAACGCTCTGTCATTACTTAATAAATCAGGATTTATTGTAATATTTTCAGTATTTTTTGTGTCTTTATCTTGATTTTTTAGTTCGTTATACTTAGATTCAATTGATTTAAAAAAATTAATATCTTGAATTTTAAAATCTTTGGCTCATGGTGTTAAACTACTTATTCTCACATTTTCTTGGTTTGCACAAGATAAAACAATAAAAGGGCTAGAAACACAAAAAACACTAGTAATTACAAAAATTATTTTTTTTAAATATTTTTTAAACATTGTTTCCCCTTTTATTGTGATAAATTTATTTATATTAATTTAATTAATTTAGATAATTATTTATTATTCAATTTTTATTATTTTAGATAATTTATATTTATATAAATTTAAGTTTAATTAAATAAATTATATTATATATCTAAAATTATTGCATTTGAATTTTATATATAATTATAAATTGATTCTATAACAAAACTAATATATAATGTTAATTATGAATAGTGATTTAATAAACAAAGTTATCCAAGCAACAGTAATTAAAATATATAAAAGTTTTATATTGTTAGAAAATAATAAAAATCAAACATTTCGACTAAATCTCAAAGATATTAGCGATTATTATATTGGTGATTTAGAAGATATTTTTCATATTAATGAAGAAATTAATGTTTATGTTAAAGAATATAATCAAGAAAAAGATACTTATATTGTTTCTTTTAAAAATATTCATCCGAGATTTTTAAGAAATCCATTTGCATTTGATTTGGATAAAACTAGTAGTTTTGAAAAACTTTTAATATTTACCAAAAGAAAGATAAAAAATGACTACTAAAATTTCTTTAAAATTAACCAATGAAATAAATGCAATTTTTTCTGATAAATATAAAAAATTAATTCAAGGATTTAGTAACAATATTGCAGCAAGAAGTGTAGATGGACATGAATTTTTAGATTTTTTAGATCTTCCAAACAAAAATCTAGAATTAAAAAAAATTATTGATCTTTCCTTCAAATGAAAAACAGAAATAAAGGTATTATTAGTTATTAGCCCATATTCATTGAGTCTACATTCGAGAGCAATTATTGATTATATAGGTAATAATTCTTTTATAAATCATCAAAATAGTGATCAAAATCAACATAATATCGAAATAATTTATTTAGATCATATATTAAGTAGTAAAGAGTTAAAAAACCTAGAAAAATATTTAGATGATAAACCATTTGCAATTCATGTAATTTCAAAAAGTGGTAATGATATTGATGTCTTGGCTAATTTTGAGTTTTTTGCTGAAATTATGGAAAGAAAATTAGGACTTAAAAATTCATCACAATATATTTGTTTAACAACTAACTCAAACACTGGCCATTTAAATAAAATTAATCAGTATAAACAGTATCAAACATTTACTTTTCTAGATAAAATTCCTGAAGTTTATAGTATTTTTACTAGTGTAGGTTTATTACCTATGGCTTGTGCTGGAATTGATATTTCCAGAATCTTAAATGGAGCATCAAAAGCAAAAGAAGATTTTAGTTCTAATGATTTAAGTCAAAACATTGCATATCAATATGCTTTTGCAAGATTATATCTTAAAAATAAAGGTTTAGATCACGAAATTTTTGTTAATTTTGATAATGATTTAGCTACTTTTTCTAGGTATTGACAATATTTATTTGCTCAAACTAATTCAAAAGAAAATAAATCTCTTTATTTAGATTCTGCTAATTTTAGCAAAGAAATATCAACAAAATCACAATTTTTTCAACAAGGATATAAAAATTCACTATTTTTAACAGTTCTTTCTACACAAAGATTATTTGATGAAAAACATATTGGAAATTATGAAAGAAATAAACCTTATTTTGAAATGCCTTCAACTACTCCTAATCAACTGATTTTATATTCAAAAAATGCATATAATGATTTGTTTGAAAAAATTGGACATTATCAAAATATTCAAATAACTTTAGAAGACAATTCAGAAGATACAATTGGACAGTTAATTGTATTTTTACAAAATTCAAGTTTAATGAGTGCTTATTTATTAGGTGTTAATCCTTTTGAAGGTAAAAGCTACGAAATTTATAATAGATTTTTAAAGGACATTTTAGAAAAAATATAATGACATTAATAATAATTGCAGAATTACAAGAAATACAATTATTTTTTGATATTATTTCAAAAAAATTAATTTACAAATTACAAAATATTCAAATTTATGAATGTATTTTTAATCATCAAAAATTTATTTTAACAATTAGCGGTGTAGGAAAATCAAATGCGACATTAGCTTTAAATATGAGTATAAATAAATACCCAAATATTTTAAACATCATTAATATTGGAACAGCTGGTTCACTTGATAATAAGATTGAAATTGCAAATGCTTTTTTAATAAATTATTCTCAATATTGAGATGTTGATTTAACGTCACTTCCTAACTATAAAATAGGTCAATTACCTAGTATGCCTCAACATTACTTAACAAGTCCAAATTTAAATAATTTTTTAAAATCAAAATTAAATTTAGAGTTTAAAAACTCACTTAGTGGTGATAGTTTTATTTCTAAATCTATTATAACTAACTATGATTTAAAAACATTTTCATTAGTTGATATGGAATCCACTGCATTATTGCAAACTTGTTATTTATTGAATAAAGACATAAGCATAATTAAAGTAGTTTCTGATCATATATTTAAAGAAAACAATGCAAAATCATATCAAGAAAATATAAAAAAATGTGCAAAACACATTTTAGATATATTAATAAAAATTTTTAGTTAATTTTTCAATAACTGACAAAAGAAATTCCGTATTTCTTTTGTTTTATTAATGTTAATTGTTCTAAATAATTTATTTCAAAATTAGATTCTAAAATAATTGTAGTATTTTCATTCACAAAATTATTTTTTAATAAATTTTTAATACAATCATCATAATAATTCTTTTTAATATATGGAGGATCAATAAAAATAAAATCTCAAGTTTGTGAAGATACTTTTTCAAGAAATTTAATTGTATCTGTGTTTAAAATTGTAATATTTTCGTTTTGAAAATTTTGTTTATTTTGTTTAATAACATTAAAAGCTTGTGAATTTTTTTCAAGTATTAATGCTGCTGAAGCACCTCTACTAATAGCTTCAAAAGCAAAAACACCACTACCACCAAAACAATCTAAAAAAGTTTTATTTTCTAAATCAAATTGAATACTTGAAAAAACTGCTTCTCTTAGTTTTTCACTACTTGCTCTAGTAATTTTTTTATCTGGTTGGTGAATTTTTAAATTTTTATATCTTCCACTTATAATTCTTAACATAGTCTAATTATAAAAAAATATTATCGATTTGATTGTTTTTTAGTATTTGATATAATTAAATTATGTTTAAAGTTAAATTAATTGAGTTACCTGCAAAGGTATTAAGACAAAAATCAAAAAATGTTGCTATTCCATTGAGTAAAGAAGATGAATTATTAATTGAAAAAATGATTTATCATATTGATGATTCACAAAAAGAAGGTACACAATTTAGACCAGGAGTTGGAGTAGCTGCTGTTCAATATGGAATTTTAAAAAACATATTCTATATTTTTTTACAAGATGAAAATGGAAAAATAATATTTAAAGATGCATTAATAAATCCAGTAATGAAAGGACATTCTGAAGCTTTACAATCTCTTTCAACAGGTGAAGGGTGTTTAAGTGTTTCGGATTCATGACCAAATCAGGAAGGATATATAAAAAGATATAATCGTGTAATTATTGACGCTTATTCTTATAATGAAAGAAAAATGAAACGTTATGATGCATCTGGTTATTTAGCAATTGTTATGCAACATGAATATGATCACCTTCAAGGAAAATTATTTTTAGATCACATTGATCAAAAAGATCCTTGACATTTACCAAAGGATTTAAAGTTAGTAGGTTAAAATGACATTTTTAGAATCTTTTTTAAATATTTCTAAAGGACAAAATTTCACTTTTCTTCCTATTACTATTTTTTTAATCTTATTATTTATGGGTTTACTAATAGGTTTTTTAAAAAAAATTACCGCTTCTTCTGTTACATTTGTAACTGCAATTATTTCCATAATAGTTTCTATATTCTCATTTAATGCAGTCTTTAAACATTTAGAAGAAATTTTTAAAGAATATTATAATGATAGTGGAATAAAAGGCGAAGATTTAAAAGCACTTTTATATACTTTATATGCATTTATAATTTTTGTTTCACTTGAAGTTTTAATAGGAATAATATATTTCTTTATTTGATTAATATTTTTAAGAAAAGTATTTCAAAAACAAAAACAAACTCAAACATTAAAAAAATCTTTATTATTCAGATTAGGAGGATCTTTAATAAGTTTAGTTGCAATTTTTCCGTTTGCAGTATTTGCATCAAATGCTTCATCGATTTTAGTAAATAAAGAGGATAATTTCACTACCAAATTTTTAAAGCCATCAATTAAAGTTTTATCTAATAATCAAGGTGAAACATATGCAGGAAAAATAAAGTTACTTAATGACATATTAACTTTAATAAAATCAGATAACATACCAAAATATTTTGCTGATATTTCTGATAAAGATATAGAGAATATACCTCCATTAACTGAAGAAAATAAAGAAAAATTTGAAAATATTTTAAATAATGAATTTGTAAGTAATGCACTTGTACCAATATTTGCCAAACAAATTGGAGATAATAAACTTGATGAAAAAACACTTCAATTAGACAATGATATAAAAGATACTATTAAACAAAATATAAAAAATTATAATTTAGTGTTAAATAATCTAAATGAAGTTGGAAAACAGTCAATAAAAAACTTTTTAGTACAATCTTTTATTACCGATGATTTAAAACAAAAATACAATAATCAAGATCAAGATACCGTTAAATTGGTTGATGAATATGCAAACTTTTTTATAACAGAATTAACAAATAAAGAAAATATTAATACAAAAAATAATAATTAGTATCAAGTCTTAAATGGCTTGATATTTTTTAAAATTTTCAAATTTAAGTCTCTATACAGCTCAAAAATACTCAATACAAGCTATTTTTAACGTTTTTTTTACTTTGAAAGTATAATAATAAAAATTAAAAAAATAAGGAGAAGATATATATGTTTAAAGATCCATCTACTTTTTCACATCTTACAAATGAAAGTGATTTAAAATATGTTGTTACACAAGTAACATTAAAAGAAAAATTCTTTGGAACTGGAAGCAAAAATCTTAAAAAATTAGAATTTGTTATTAATAAACAAGCTGAAAAAGGTTATAAATTACATACAATGAGTGTTGCAACATCTCATAGTTTAGGGTTATTCGGTGGAGATAGAATGCAAGCTACTTTAGTTTTTGAAAAAGTTGCATAATTTTATACAAGCACATATTTATGTGCTTTTTTTTATGCAAAATATAAAAAAATGTGATTGTCATCACAATTTCTTTTTTATCTTATATTCGTTCTTTCATTCCTTTAATATGACATTTTCTACAACGAGCTTCATAGTTAGAAGTATTGTCTAATAATAAAACGCTATTATCTTGGGTTTTTCTGTAAGAACAACTTGCTAAATTATGACAAACAACACAAATTGCATTTAATTTAGTTACTCTTTCTGCAAGTGATAAAATTTGAGCTATATTTTCAAAAGGTTGTCTTAAATAATCTTGATCTAAACCACTAACTATTATTAAATATCCTTTGTTAGCTAAATCATCAACTATATTAACTATATCATTACTAAAAAAATTTGCTTCATCGATTGCAATAGCATTAATTTTATCATCAATTAAACTATATATTTCATTAATATCTTTTAAAACAATCGTGTGATGCTCGGTTCCTGCTCTGGATACAATTTTAGAACTACTAAATCTTGTATCAAATGCTGGTTTAATGACAAGAATTTTATATTTTGCATATTCTAAAATCCTGATTCTTCTTAATAATTCTTCACTTTTACCACTAAACATTGGTCCTGTTATAACTTCTATCATTCCATTTGAAAATTTATTATACATATTTCTCCTGCTTAAATAAAAACAACTAAGTAGTTGCTTTAATTTGTATCTAATTAATTTATAAAGATTTTACTATTTATTATTTGTATCTTATACTTTTTGTGCTATTAATTTAGGTTCAAAAAGTAGATGTTGTATTTCATTATTATCAATATCAATAGAAATTAAAAATTTAAATTGTTTGATTTTTAAATTATTAAGTTTAGTGCTTGAAATGACATTATTGAGTTTATCAAAATAATTTTTTAAAATTAAATCATTAAATTTATAATAATCTAAACTTTGAATATTTACATAAATTGCATCAAAGCTAAAATGATCCACTAATTCTAAAAACTTGTCTAAAAGAAATAATTTATCATCTTTATAATTTAAAATAAAATTAGTAATATCAATTTCAAATTCTTGATGCTTTTTAATATTTGTATGTGTATAAACTCCATTAATCGGATTTTGAATGTGTTTTGAATTATCATCATTACTTGTTTTTTGTAATGAAGAAATTATACTATCAACTTCTTTATTAATTTCAATGTTATTAACTGATTTTATTTTTTCAATTTTGTTTTGGAATTCTTCTTTATTTTTAGGTTCATTAAATAACACATTTTTAAATTCTTTTTCAATATTTGTCCCTTTAAAATAAGGTATTAATGTATATTTAAAAATGTTTTCAAAATCATTTGCAATGTTAGATTTTAATTTATAAACTTGGGAAGTATTGATTAAATCCACAGGTTGTGATTTAAATTCTATTTCATTATTAATTTCTTTAGGTAGTTCAATTTTTAAATCATTTAAATTTTGGGCATCAATTGTTCCTTCTTTTATAGTGTTTTTAGTATATTGTTCTTTTTTGATATTAGTTAAAACAATAGGCACTATAATAATTGCAATAAAACAGCTTAATAACCCAGTTAACATTAAATAAGAAAACTTAAAAAAACGAGAATTTTTATGCTTATTAGGAGTTAAATTTTTTTTCATAAAATTATTATAATATATTTATGAATAGAAAAATTTAATTTAAATTTTTGGTTCTAGAATATAAAATAAGTCATAAATTCTCTTTTTATTAATATTTGACAAAAACTCATCATCTAGCTTACTTTTATTAATTAAATACGCAACAAAATTAACGATAATTCTGTATTTAATAAAGTTATCTGGTCTACTTATTTGATAAGTTTTTCAAAATAAGTTTTCTTGTTGATTATTTCATTGCATATTTTCAAACAAAATAGCAATATCAATAAAAGGATCGTTTTTTGTTGCTTTATCTCAACCCATTAAAAAAATATTTTGCTTTTTAGTAAAAAAGATTGTATTTATTGATAAATTATTATGACAATTACAAGTTGCTTTTAATCTAAACATTCATTTATAAATTTTATATAACATTTTATCATTAAAATCTTGATGAATATTTTTAGTACCAACTAAATGAATTAAGTTTTTTAATCATTTTTTAATATCATATTTAGGAAATTCCACTTTAGAAGTATGTAAAATTTTCATAGCTCTTGCCAAAGCTCTAATTTTTACATTATCCAATGTTAATATTTCATTTCTTTCCATTCATTTTCAAATGATTACTTTTTCATCTTCATATACATAAGGTGGGACAAAATAAAAATTATCTAGTTGTTTTATTTCTAGTTGTGTTGTAAAATTATATTTATTTTTTTGAAAGATAAAATATGAACTATAATTATACTTTTTAGTTTGATAAGGGTTCATAGATCTTTGTAACTGTTGAATAGGAATTTTTTGATGTTCATAGAATTGTATAAATTTTGCTTTTAAGTATTTTTTAATAATATAAACATAATTATCAAATTTTTTTAGATCTAAATTAAACTCTTTAATCAAGATATTTTTGTCTATACCTAAATTAATATAAGCCATAACAGGATCCATATATTTAGAATTTAATGAACAATTTGCAAAATCAATGATTTTTATTTTTCCGTATTTATTTACTAAAATATTAGATCTTTTAATATTATTATGACTAAAAACTAATTCATCATTACTATATTTTTTAACAATATCATCAAATAAAGAATCATCTATTTTATTTAAATATCAATTAAATTCATTTAGTGAGATATCTATTTTTTGTAATTCTTTAATTTCAGAGATAATGTTTTTAGTAATAACCTTATCAATATTAACAGTTGTTAAATTATTACCAAAAAATCATTTCTTTATTAAATAACCATCTTTGTAGAATAAAAAATCATCAAATGAATTAGCAATGATTTCTTCGTGAGTTAAATTAATATTTTCTAGCTTAGGAATCCTAATTTGAACTGTAGTATTTTTATACTTTGCTTGATAAGTTTTGTTATGAAAAGATTCATAAACAAAATAAACATCTGATATTTTTGCACTAATAATAGAACCAAATACTGATTTTAATTTCCCTAATAATTTATTTAATTCTAATTCATTGATTTTCATTTTATTATTCTCGTTTCATAGATTTTAGCTTTTCAAAATATGGATCAATTTTATTTAAACAATGAGTTTCATCAAAAGGTTTTTTGTCTTGTTTGTTTACTCACAAAACTACTAAATAATTAACCAAAATTCTATGAATATGTAAAATATATGGACTAAAATCATCTCCATAACCTTCTAAAAAAACTTGCATTTGTTGTTCATTTAGATTTTGTGATTCTATAAAATAAGCTAAATCAAAATGAATATCACCCATAGTAGCATATTCTCAATCGAGTAAATAAATTTTATTTGTGTGATCTTGCTGAATGAAATTAGCTAAAATTACATCATTATGACAAGGTGCTGATGTATCAACGTTTTTTAAAAATAAATTAATTTTTTTGTAGTATTTATCTAATACAGGAATTTTTAATCCTTTATCGTGAATTATTTTACGATAAACTTTAAATCGTCTTGCTAAATTATTAGGAGGTAATTTAATTTTTGAATTATGTAATGTTATTAACAACTTACCTGCTGCTTTTAAAAAATCATCATCTAATTTAGGTGTTTTACCATTTATAAAATTTGTTACTAAATATTCTTTATTATCTTCAATAGCACCAGGATAAAAATCAAAAACATTTAGATCTTTATAATTAACTGCGTGATTGAATCCTTCATAAATTTTTTTTTTAATGAAATGATTGTTTTGTGAATCCAAAAAGACTTCGTTAGTAAATCCCTGCTGTTGGTATTTTTCCATATTTTCCTTTCATTATAATACATAACAAAATTGACAAATAATTTTGTCAATTCTAGAAATCAATATTTGATGCATATCTTGCATTTTCTTGAACAAACTCACGACGTGGTTCAACTTCTTCACCCATTAATGTTGTAAAAATGGTGTCCGCTGCTGCTAAATCTTGAATCTGTACTTGTAACATTTTTCTATTTTCGGGATTCATAGTTGTTTCTCAAAGTTGTTCAGGGTCCATTTCTCCAAGTCCTTTGTAACGTTGAATACTAACTTTTGATTTATCAATATTAGCTAAAATTTCATCTTTTTGTTCATCTTTGTATGCATATTTTACAGTTTTACCGTATGTTATTTTATATAAAGGTGGTTGAGCTAAATAAACAAAACCATATTCAATTAATGGACGCATATAACGGTAGAAAAAAGTTAAAAGTAATGTAGTAATATGGGCACCGTCAACATCAGCATCAGTCATAATGATTATTTTATGATATCTTAATTTATTTATATTAAATTCATCACGAATTCCAGTTCCTAGAGCATGAATTAAAGTACCAATTTCTTTATTTTCTAAAACTGATTGAATACTATTTTTTTCTGAATTTATAACTTTTCCACGAAGGGGTAAAATAGCTTGAATTGATCTATCACGACCCATTTTAGCACTACCACCAGCTGAATTACCTTCGACAATAAATAATTCAGTTAATTCAGCATTTTTTAATGATGAATCTGCTAGTTTTCCAGGTAAATTACCAAAATCTAAACCATCTCTTTTTCTTGATGCTTCTGATGCTGCTTTAGCTGCTAATCTTGCATGTTGAGCTTTTAAACATTTTTCAATGATAGATTTTGCAATTGCTGGATTTTCTGATAAGTATCTTTCTAATGTTTCACTTAAAACTTTGTTAGTAGCACTACGAGCGTCTTTATTTTCTAATTTTCCTTTTGTTTGTCCTTCAAAAATAGGATTGGTGTGTTTAATAGAAATAATTGCCACAAGACCATCTTTAACATCATCTTTTGTTAATCTTTCTTTGTCTTGTTTAATTAATTTATTTTCTTCACCTCATTTATTAAAAATTCTTACAAGAGCATCATTAAATCCTTGTTCGTGAGTTCCACCTTCATTTGTTGATATATTGTTTGCATATGAAACTATATTTGAAGAATATGTTTCATTGTATTGCATTGCAACTTCAACAAGAACATCACTTGCATTTGGAATACGAGAATCTAAAAATGATCCTTCTGCATAAATTATGTCTGGATTAATAGTTTTTTTACCTTTTGAAAGTTCTAAAACATAATCCACTATACCACCTTCAAAATAAAATGATTTAAATACTTGTTTAGTTAAATCATTAACATTTATTCGTAATCCTTTATTTAAATAAGCGGTTTGTTTTGCTCTATCAGCTATAAGTCCAAAATCAAAATTATTTTTTTCCATAATTGTAAAATCAGGATGAAACATAACTCTAGTTCCGGTTTCTTCATTATCAAAAGTATCAATAATTTTTAAAGAATCAGTTGGTTTACCACCGTTTGAAAAATGTTGATAATAAACGTTTTTGTGTTTTTTTACTCAGACTTGAAAATCATCACTTAATGCATTTACAACACTAGCACCCACTCCATGTAGACCACCTGATACTTTATAACTTTCTGAATCGAATTTACCACCTGCATGTAAAACTGTAAAAACAGTTTCAACAGTACTTATTCCTGTTTTAGGATGTTTATCTACTGGAATACCTCTTCCATTATCACTTACTTCAATGATATTATTAGGATGTAAATTAATTGTAATTTCATCACAAAAACCTGCCATAGCTTCATCGACTGAGTTATCAACAATTTCTCATATTAAATGGTGTAGTCCTTTAAATCCGATACTACCTATATACATCCCAGGTCTTGTTCTAACTGCTTCTAAGCCTTCTAGAACTTGAATATTATTTGCTGTATATTGATTTTTAGCTTCATTTGTATTGTTGTTGTTTTTTGTTTCCATAAAACCTCACTTATATATAAATTTTACTCTAAAACATTCTCTTTTTAATAAATAAATTTATTAAAAAAAATCAAAAACACTTTTGTGTCTTTGATAATTTTCAATATCTTATAAAGAAGATGTATCAACGTCTTGTCTTTCAGTTTCTGAAGCTGTAAAAAATGGTAAATTATATAATTTCATATTACTTGCAATAACAATGGCAGGGAAAGTATAAAGTGAAGAATTGAAATCATTTACTCTTGCATTATAAATTCTTCTAGCTGCATAAATTTCATCTTCTTGCAGCACAACTTCAGTTGAAAATTGTAAATATAATTCACTTGCTTTTAAGTCTGGATATTGTTCAAAAGTAATTTTAAGCCCATTGGTAATATTGTCTAAAAGTGTTTGTTGTTTTTGTAAACCATTAATATGATCATCAGTTGTTTCTTTAATTTGTGAACGATATTTTGTGATTTGTTCTAATAATTCTTTTTCATGAGTTTTGTAACTTTTAACTGAATCCATCATTTTTAATAATGTAGCACGACGTTTAGCTTGAGCTGCTTGTATAGTTGAAGACGCTTGTTGAACTACAACTTGCTTGCTATTAAAATTATTTTTATATTTAACAGGTAAAATTCAAATAAAACCTAATGTAGGAATTGTACATAATAATAAAACAAAATAGTATATTATTTTTTGTAATTTTGATGCTTTTGCCGCTTGAATGGTATTATCTACATTAATTGCCACAGTTTGTTGTTCGTTTCTTGAATCAAATAACATAATTACTCCTTAATTTAATACAATAATATTATATATTTTTTAATTATATATTATTTATAAATGATAACATTTCTAATGTAATATTTTTTGGAATTGCATTAGGTTCATTAATAAATACAAAGACACCTTCTGAATCAATTTCTAATGAATAAAATTTACGGTATTCTTTAAATAAATTGTTGAAATCCTTAATAATTTCGATTGCGTCATTTAATCTGTCAGAATCATCATTTAGATTAAAGTTTCAGTATAATTTGTGTTGTGAAACAGTATAAATTAGCTGTTTGTCCTTAGTTTCATAAATTGACATTGCATCATCTTTATCATTTATAAGTGAGTTTATAAATTGTTCATCTTTTAGTTTAAAATTTGGACTAAAGATAATAGTTTTACTTTCTGAGAATTTAATGTAATCATCATAATAAACATCAACTGAAACTCAACCAGCTTTTGAATCTACTTTAACAGTTTTAATTTTTTCTTCTATATATCAACTTCATTGTTCTAAATTAATAAAATGAATTCCATTACCAACAATTTCTTTTTTAAATGAATCATAAATACAGTCTCTAGCTGGTTCTTCAGTTTTAAGTGTAAAATATTTATTTTTATTTAATTTATTAATAAAAAATAAATCATTTTGTATTTCGCTAGCTTTATTTTCAATATTTTGCTTATCAGAATAATCAAATGAAAATTGTTTATTTTCAGTATATGTTTCACTAGCTAAATATTTATTTAAAAATACTAATGTTAGGTTTGAAATTATATCTTCAATATAGGTATATATATGATATATTATTTCTTTTTTAATATCATCTATTGATAAAGTTTCAGGGTCTTTTGAAGAAACTAAATTTAAAAATCATTGTGAAGTATTTTTTAAAACATTATTATAATATTTATAGTTTTTATTATAAACTATAAATCCAGTAGAAGTTTTTTCAAAATGGGGATTAAATATATTTAATGGTTTTGCATAGTCATATCATTTAATATAGTTATTTTGGGTTATTAATTGAAAGAAATTAACAAAACTTAATTCATCGTTGTAAGCAAAATTATATTTTGTATAAATGTCTTTATTTTCTAAAATAAATTTATTTTTATTAATTAATTTTTTAAGTTCTTTTTGCGGTAAAGTTTGAATTGAACGGAAAGTTAATTGAGGTAAATAATTAGTTAGATATATAGTTAAATGTGTTTGATTTAAATTGGGAACAGGATGAGAATAATAAGCTATAACAGTTTGTTTATATATTTTTCCATCAGCAGTATAAGCTACAACTCTTGAACCAGAATATTGTTGAATGGAGTAATTTATATTATAAAAATCTACATCATAAAAAAAGTTATTTCTAATGTCATATTTTTCAATATGTCTAAAAAATGTTGGGGTTTGAGAATTTTTAATTTGTATATTGTTTAAAACTTCATTAAAATCATTGTTATTAACTTTATAAATTCCCATTTCAGCTAAAACGAATTTCTTTACATCATTTAATGAAAAAGAATTAAAAATTTTATATAAAAGTTTTTGTTTGTCTCTTTTTAAACCATCTATAATCATTTCTTCATTTCTTGAAAAAGAATAAAACTCTTTTAAAACTTTTTTATTTTTTTGATAAATTTTTCAAAATGCAAAACCGATTAAAAAGAAAAATAAAACAAAAATTACAGAGTTAGCAAAATCTTTTCATTTCACAGATAAACTTTTTTCTTTTTTTGCTATATCTTCACGATGCATTTTAATTTGTTTTAATTTTAATTCCACTTTTGCATCAATTTTATCATTTATTTGTTTATATCTTAATTCTAAAAATTTATCAACATATGTGTATATTTCATATACTGTTTTTTCATAAAAATTCTTTATTGGATCTACACTTATGTAATCATAAGAAACACTAGCTTTTTTATCTTCCATACTTATTTCCTTTATTTGAATCTAGATTTAAATCTTCTTCATCTTTTATAAGAGAAAATCTTTTTTGTTTTTTAACCTCATTGTCTACTTTATTTTGTGTATAGTTTTCAAATTCATTAGATGTTATAAATGTATTATTATTTTTATTATTTTGATTTGCAATTAAATTAGCTTGAATAAATGAATGTTCTTTAGTGACATCATTAAACATAGCATTATTATTTTTTTTCTTTATATTATTTATTTCAAATTCTGTTGTATCAAATGGATTATCATCTAAATAGTTAATATTTACTTCATCTGAAGCAGTTTTTTCTTCATAATTGTCTAATTTATTTAATCAATTTTCTTCTTCAACATTTATATTTGCACTTCATAATTCTTGATTTTCATTTTTTTGATTAACTTTTAACTTATTCTTCGGAATAAATTTCGAATAATTGTTGTTTTTACTTTTAGCTGATATTCTTTTATTTTTAAAAAATGAAAATAAATTTAATTTCTCGTTAGGTATAAAAAATATTATGATAGAAAAAATAAATAAAATTATAGAAATAATAATTGCTAAAATTTGACTACCTAAACTGCTTAAAATAGCAAATATAAAAGTAGATAATATTCCCGCTGTAAATTTATTAGGCAATGATGCAATACTTACATTCTTAGTTGAATAATCAATAAACCAATCATTAAAAATTTGTGGAAAATTATTACCCGCTGATGTAACATGAGCATAATAAGATACATTATAAATCATTCCACCAAAAATAGTAACTATACATATAAAGATAAGATAGCGTTTAAACGAAAAGAAAAAATGTTTAAATTTAAACTCGCCATCTCAATCAAAAATTTTCATCACAGATAATAAAATAATTGCTGAATAGAAAAATGATGAATTAAAACCAAATAATGCACCAGATGTATATGAATGAATAGTAGTTAAAACAATAACATTAAAAAATGAAATAATTCAAAAGAAAAGAGTAACTAGAATAACAATACTAAAAACAAAAAATGATTGATTTCAAAATTTGATTTTTTTGATTTTAGTTGCATGTTTATTTTTAAATAAATTATTAAATTTCATATAAATTCACCACCACAAGTGGTTCTTTAAATAGAACTTTAAATATTTTTTTTCTAATAACTTTTCTTAATTTTTCTTGAATATCTCTTAGGTTAGTTACTTTTGCATCTAATTCTTCAAATTCCTTATTAAAACATTTATTAACGATGTCATTAATTTGTTCTTTATTTTCTTTACTAATAATTCCATAACCAACAACATTTAATCCACCTAAAGGTTGTTTGGTTTTATAATCTATTAAACAAGAAACACCAATCATACCATCACGAGCTAATGTTTCTCTTTCTCTAATTACTTCATGCGAAATATCACCGACACCAAAACCATCGATAATAACATCACCAACATGTCTTATTGTGTGTTTTTGAGAAATTAATTTATATTTTTCAAATTCAGCAACTTTTCCATTATTTAAAATAATACAGTTATTTAAATTCATTTTTGCTTCAGATACTGCATCATTTACAGCAACGGTTAAATAACGATATAGTCCTTGGATAGGAATAAAATATTCGGGTTTCAATGTCTTTATTACATCTACTATATCTTGTTTAGCTGGATTACATGAATAATATTCAAAACTAGATAATTCAATTAAATTAGAAGTAGTTCTCGCAATTTCATCTAATGTTAAAGCATATTTAACTTCTAGACCATTTACAGGTGGAGCAATAAATATAACTGCATCTGTGTTTTTAAATTTTAAATAAACATCATTATCAGATGCAATTCTTAAAAATCTTGTATATAACCTTTCAATTGCTCCGGTTACTAAAATAACTGCATTTTCAACTTCATTTGCAATTTTATAATCTATAAATTCAGGAAGTTGTAAAGTTGGAGACATTTTTTTAACAAGTGAGATTAATTTAGAATAATTTAATCCATATGTAATAACAGGTCTATTGTATTTTTTTGCTAGTAATAATATTTCATGAGCTGTAATCATATCTTCATCATATAAACCAACAATTATTCTATTATTAGACTTAGTTTCAATGAATTTATACTCAACTTGACCAGTAATTCATAATTTATCAATTGTTTTACCAGGAGAATTAGAATGTCCTGAATCCATTATTAAAATTTTTAATGGGTCATTGGGAATTTGATGCTTAATTTTTTGTAAATCAGTATTTCCATATGGTCCTAAGTTTCCTACTACAAAATTAGTTAAGAATAAAATATTACCATTATTATAATTAAAATTAAATCCTTGAATTCCTGGCAATGCTCCGGCTAATGATATAGGTGTAATTTCAACATTATTTACTGTCATTTTCTGATTAAATGTAATAACTTCAAAATCATTATGTTCTATATTATATTTGGAAATTCTTTCTAAAATAATGTATTTATTAAAACTAGAAGTATAAATTTTTAGTCCTTTAATTTGCATTAAAAGTCAAGGTAAAGCACTAAAACTTTCATTATGTATATCAGTTATAAAAATACCAACTATATTTTTTTCATGTTTTTCTAAGTAATCAAAATTAGCAATTAAAGTGTCTATACCATTATGACTATTAATAGGTACTTTAGTTCCTGAATTAATAATATAAATTTTAGAATCAATTTCTAATGCATAACAGTTTTTACCATTTTCGTCTTGTCCACCTAGAGCAAAAAAGTTAACTTTGTCCATTTTATTCCTTTCATTATTTGCTCAATATAATTAAAATAACTTTTAATTATTTATTAAATATTTTAAACTAAAAGTACAAAATTATTTTATTCTCTACTAAAAGAATGAATAGCATTAAGAATAAATTCTATCACTTTGTCGATAGTTATTTTTTGATTAGTTTGTCCAGATTTAATAGCTAGATTAAGTGCTGAGCTAACTGCATCTCTAAAACTATTGCTGTTTAAATCAGCAATATCTTGATAAGGTACAGCTCCATTAATTTCTTGTGATTTTTGAAGATTATCTAAAAATGTATTTAAAAAAGGATTGGGACTAGTTTTTTTGTATTCTGAAACAAAATTACTTGATGGAAATAAATAACCACTTAAAAACGCAAATGTTTCCACTGGAGTTAATTGTAATGATAGATTTTCAGCAGCTTTCACTGTAATTTTATAATCTGAATACAATCATTTTAAAAATTTTAGAGTAGCTTTGTCAGCTTTTTTATTTGCATGAATTCCAATAATTGAAGGTCCTTGAACAATAAAAGTTCCTCTATTTGTGTCATTTGCATTATTTTTTAAAGGTACAGAAGTAGTGATAACTTCATTTGGTGTGATTTGAGGTTTTAAATTTTTATCTATTTTTTGAAAATTTTTTAATAGTCAATAACCTATATAAGTATTTGGTAATTTTTGTTCTAAATTATGAATTTCTTCAAGATTAGTCACTGATGGAAGTTTTGTTAAAATATCATTGACCAACTTTATTTCTGAAACATTAGGAATATTATTCGTTAAATATATTTTTTGGAAATCTTGTTTATTTTTTAAAAATAACTCATTAGCAGCAGTTGAATTATGAAGAATTTTTAATTGCGATAAATTTTCTGAAAAGGCTTTGATTTCATTAATGTTTTGATTTGTTAGAAAAACTGAGTTTTTTGAATTATCTTTTTTATTTAGCCATTTAGTAAATTTATTGTTATTATCTACTTCTAGAGTGTATAAAAATGTGTTTGCACCTATATGAGCTTCGTTATTGGTTCAATCACCTATTCCAAGATAAGAAATTGTCTGATTTTTATATGAATATGATTCTGGAACATATTTTACATAATTATATGCTAAAGATGAAGATATGCTAAATAACATTATGTGTTGTGTTTGTAATGTGGTGGAATTAAAATCAGTTTCTGAATCAAATTGTGTATAAAATCTTCCAGTATTTGCTAAATCAACATATTTGTTTAACAATTCAATAAACTCATTATTTTGACTATTTTGAATATTTTCATAGTAATTTAAAATATATTGTTTTGATTTTAAAGGTTTTAGATAAAAATTATCAAAGTTATTTGATGCTTTGTTATACATTTGCATAAAAATTTCATTAACAGGATTATCCATTCCTAAAGTAAAAAGTTGATTGGAATTATTGATACTATTTAATAGTTTTGCAATAAAATAACTAAACTCTAACATTCCATCATATGTAGAAATAATACTATCATCTAATTTAGTGTTTTCATATTGACTAAAATCTATGTCAGTGACATCTTTAAGTTTTCATAAGTTTTCTAAATATTTTTTAGATTCTGGATTTTGTTGATTAAATTGTTGTAATGATTCGTTTAAAAGTGCACTATTTTTATTAGAAATTAATGTATCAGTATGTTTTTTTGAATATTTTGAATTTAAAGCATTTAAAATATAACCTAATAATAATTTATTGACACTTAATATTTCAGATGATTGTCCAAAAGGTAAAATTCATTTTTTAGAATTATCTAAACCTAATATACGGTATGAATTAATTGTAGATTGATTAACTAAATGAGTATCAACATCATCTAAGTTTAAAATCATATTGTATGAACCTAAAAATACTGCTGTAGAAGGGTAATTTAAAACTAAATTACCTATTGTTTGTCGATCCTTGCTAGAAATTTTTAGTTTTAAATTATTGTATACATCGTTATAAGTTAAACCAAAATTGTAATTAGCTTCAACTTTTAAAGCATCATTTCATTCTGAATTATCTTTATTTTCATCTAAAAATTCATTGTATTTATCAATAATACTATTTAAAGCATTGTATCTTTTTTGATCACTACTAGGTCCAAAATTAGTAATAATTCTTATTTTTTCTATTTTCTTGCCTTCATTATCTTTTGAAAAATAAGCATCTTGGTCATATCTAGTTGATATTTGACAACTTGCTGCTATTGTAACAACGGATGAAGCCAAAGTAACAATTGCAAATGCTTTCAAAATATTTTTAAATTTAAACATAATTAAATTATATATAAAATATATAAAAACTAAAAACAGAAAATAAAAAAATACCAAGACAAGCTTGGTATTAAAAAATTATTAATAATTATTTTTTGTATAATTCTTTGATTTCGTATGCAATTTTTTTATCAGTAACCATGAATAAACCTTCTAAGTTTGGTAAAGGAACTGTTACATCTGGTGCAGCTAAACGAACTGGTGCTGCTTGTAAATCATCAAAACAATGTTCATTTACACGTGTTATAACTTCTGAAGCGATTGATAATGTAGAAACTGCTTCTGTAACCACAAGAACTTTTCCTGTTTTCTTAACTGAATTTACAATTGTTTCTGTATCTAATGGTTTTAAAGTTTGTAAATCAATAACTTCTACTGAACCTTCAAATCCTTCTTCACCTAATGCTTTTAATGCTTTAAGTGTTTCATGTAACATGTGTCCGTATGTAACAACTGTTAAATCGGTTCCTTCTGTAACAACATTTGCTTTTCCTAATTCAACTGTGTAGTATCCTTCTGGAATTTCTTGTTTAAATGCACGGTAATCATGTTTATGTTCTAAGAATATAACTGGATCTTCACTTTCCATTGATGCAATTAGTAATCCTTTTGTGTTGTAAGGTGTAGAAGGCATTACAACTGTTAATCCTGGAATATGTGAGAATATTGCTTCAATTGCTTCTGAGTGGTGTTCTAGAGCTTTAACTCCTCCACCTACTGGCATTCTGAATACTGCTGGAACACTGTATTTTCCACGTGAACGGTTACGAATACGAGCTCCATTTGTACAAATTTGTGCTAATGCGTATCAACAAAATCCTGAGAATTGGAATTCAACAACTGGTCTTAATCCTGCCATTGCAGCTCCGATTGCTGAACCAGCTATAGCTGATTCTGAAATTGGAGAGTCTCAAACTCTATCTTCACCGAATTGTTTTTGTAATCCATCTGTTGCACGGAAAACTCCACCTTCGAATCCTGCATCTTCTCCATATAAAACGTATCTTTCATCTTTAGCGAACATTAATTTTAAAGCTTGGTTTAAAGCACCTATGTTATTTACGGTAATTTTTTTATCTGTATCTGACATAATTTATCTCCTTAAATACTGATTATAAGTATTTTTTCCCTTCTTCAAGTTGACTTTTTAATTCAGGTGTAAGTTCTTCATATGTATATTTAAAGATGTCTTCGTATCCTTCTTTTGCTAAGTCTTCTGTAGATTGTGCATAAGCTTCTTTAGCTGCTTCAAGTGCTTCTTCTCATATTTTTGTTTTTTGTTCTTCTGTTAAAATACTATTTTCAAATAAGTATTTTTCGATACGGTGCATTGGTTCTCATTTTTCTTTTTCTTCTTCTAATTCACGTGAACGGTAAATACGTGGACTATCTGAAGTGGTGTGTTGTCCTTGACGTCATGTAACAAATTCAACTAGAACTGGTCCATGTCCTTGACGAATATATTCTGCTACTTCTTTAGCTACTTCATATGAAGCTAGTAAGTCGTTTCCATCAACACGTAATCCTGGGATGTTGTATGACATAGCTCTTTGTGATAATGCACGAACTGTGTAACTATTGTGTTCTGGAACAGAAATTGCTCATTGGTTATTAGCAACAACGTAAAATACTGGTAATTTACGTAGTGCTGCAATGTTTAATGATTCGTGGAATTCACCTTCGTTTGTTCCACCATTTCCAACTATTGTTAGTACTAAAGGTCTTTCAACTTTTCTTTGTTTTAATGCATATCCAATTCCTGCTGCATGTGAACATTGTGAAGCAATAACAACTTGAATTGGTGTTACGTTAACTCCGTCTGCAAAACGTGAACCTTGTTCTGATCCTCTTCAGTAGTTGTAAATATCTCTCATTGTTACACCATGTGCTAACATTGCTGGTAAAGCACGGTAGTGAGGTACTAATCAATCTTGTTTATTTAAAATTGATCCTAATACAGTTAAGAATGCTTCTTCTCCTAAGTTAGGTGCAAATGTTCCTAAACGTCCTGTTTTTTGTAATGTTAATGAGTACATATCTCATTGACGTGATGCTACCATATTTTTATATAGTTTTAATAATTCTTCATTTGTAGCTGTTGGTTTGTAATTTTTATCAATTAAATCTCCATTAACATCTACTAAACGAATCATTTCATCTTTGTCTGTCATTACTAGATCAGGTTTAATATATTTGAAATCCATTTAAAATATTTCCTTTCCTTAATTTAAATTTTTACATACTTATTATAAAATAGAATTTCAAAAAATTTATATAATTCAAACAAAAAGTAATTTGAAAATATAAATAAGTAAAAAAATGTATGAAAATTAAGTGTTTTTCTTTTTTTTAAAATTTTTTTGTCTTATTAATTATTTATAAACTAAAATAATAAGATGAAAAAAATATTATAAATTAGAGGAGACTATTTAATGGAATTATCTAAATATTCAAAATACATAAATGATTTGCTTAAAGAAAAAGCATCAGAAAAAATTTTAAGTGTTTTATTTATTGATGGAGATGATAAAAGAGCTCGTGAAGCGGCTAAATATTTAAAAGAACATAATTTAGCAAAACCAATTATGTTACTAGAAACAAAAGATCAAATTGTAGAAGATGGTCTAGAAAATCTAGTTTTAGAAGACTTAACAGTTCAAAAAGACGCATATGCTTTAAAATTGGCAGAAATAAGAAAAGGTAAAGAAGACTACGCAACAGTAAGAAAATACCTTGATACTCGTCCATTTTATGGAGCAATGATGTTAAGAAATAAGGATATAGATTCAGCAGTTGGTGGTTTAATTTATTCAACAGCAGATATTTTAAGAGCTGCATTTAAATCAATTGGACCAAAACCAGGAATTAAAACAATATCATCATTAATAATAATGCATAAAGATGATGAAAAATTTATTATTACTGACCCTTCAACTGTTGAAAAACCAACAGCTGAACAAATAGTTGATATTGCAAAAAACGCAACAGAATTTGCAAGAACAATGAAAATGAATGATTTAGCAGGATTTTTAACATATTCAACTAATGGTTCTGGTAAAGGTGAAAATCCTGATTTAGTAAGAAAAGCAGTTGCATTAGCAAGTGAAGATAGTTATCTAAACATCATCAAAGGTGAAATGCAATTTGATTCAGCTTACAATTTAGATGTAAGAAAACAAAAATTCCCTTCTGCACCTCAAAAAGAATTAGGAATTTATGTATATCCTAACTTAGAAAGTTGTAACATAGGATACAAAATGGCTCAAAGATTAGGAAAATATGGAGCTGTTGGAGCTATAATTCAAGGTGTTAACGCAGCTATAAACGATTTTAGTCGTGGTGCAACTGTACAAGATGTTATTGATGTTACTTCAATTACAATCTTAAAAGGATACGATTTTCTTAAATAATGAAAAAAATATTAGTAGTTAATCCTGGTTCATCATCATTAAAATGATCTTTATATTCAAAAAATAAATTAGAATTAATTGCTTCTGGAATTTGTGAAAGAATTCATTTAGATGGAAGAATTATCACTAAATTCAAAGAACAAAAGTTTGTTGATGAGTTAGATTTACCAGACCATACCATAGCAGTACGTGAATTAATTGAATTATGAAAAAAATACAATATTATTCAAGATTTAAATGAATTAATAGCAATTGGTTTTAGAACACCATTTTCTGGTAAAAAATATTTAAGTCCAGTTATTTATAATGATGATGTTAAAAAAGCAATTGAACATGCTGCAAAATTCATTCCTCTTCATTCTCCTGCTACATTAACAACTGTTGATGCTTTTGAAAAAAATATTCCCAAAGTAACTAAAATCATTGCTCAAGATACAGCATTTCATACTACAATTCCAAAAATTAACAGTACATTTGCAATAAATCAAGAATGAGCTAAAAAATATGACATTTTTAAATTTGGATACCATGGTCTAAGTCATGACTATATAACTTTCAAAATGAAAAAAATATTAGGTAAAAAAAATGTTAATATTATTATTGCACATTTAGGATCTGGTTCAAGTATTTGTGCAGTTAAAGATTCAAAATCACTAGATGTTTCAGTTGGTTTTAGTAGTTTAGATGGTCTAATAATGGGTACTCGTTCTGGAAATATAGATCCAGGTATTCCTGATTATTTAATTAGAATTGAAGGATGTAGTCCTCAAGATGTATTTGAAATGATGGTTAAAAAATCAGGATTATTAGGTGTTAGTGGAGTATCAAATGATGTAAGAGATTTACATCAAGCACAAGCAAATGGAAACAAAGATGCTGCTTTTGCAATTGATTTATTTGTTTCAAAAGTCGTTGATTATATAGCAAGTTACATTAACAAAATACAAAAACCTATTGATGGTATTGTTTTTACAGCAGGTATTGGTGAAAATGATGAAATTATAAGACAAAAAGTCTCAGCACAATTACAAGCAACATTTGGAATAAAAATATCTCAAAAAGCTAATCTTGAATCTTATTCTGACTATAAACTTATTTCTTCAAAATCTTCAAAAATACCAGTTTATAAAATAAAAACAAATGAAGAATTAGTTATTGCTCGTTATGTAAAGGAATTAATTAAATAATATTAAGTATGCAGTATATATACTGTATGCTTTTTTATTTTAATCAAAATAAATTTATAAGATTTTCTTTGTTAAAGATAATTATAATTTATAATTTTATAAATAAAATTAAGAATTTTAAGGATGATTAGGAGAATTATGTTTAATAAAAAAATTATCATTTTTTGTGGGCCTAGTGGAGTTGGAAAAGGAACAATTGAAACTAGATTATTTGATGATATAGCACTGAAATTAAAGCTTTCTGTTTCTGCAACGACAAGATCACCTCGAAAAGGAGAAATAGAAGGTGTTCATTACTATTTTATTTCAAAAGAACAATTCAAAAAACATATAGAAAATAACGATTTAATTGAATGATCTCAACATTTTGATAATTATTATGGTACTTTATATAGTAATTTACAAAAAATAAGTAATGAAGGCTTTATTCCTTTTTTAGAAATTGAAACAAATGGTGCGATTCAAATTTTAAATAAATATAAAACACAACAAATTGAAGATAAAATTATTTCAATTTTTGTAATGCCTCCTTCATTTAAAGAATTAGAAAGAAGAATCACTGAAAGGGGTTCAGAAACACCAGAAACAATTAAAAAACGGATGGAAAAAGCATTTGATGAAGTTAAATATGCAAATTTATTTAAGCATACAGTCGTAAATGATACAGTTGAAGGTACTTATTTAGAAATTAAAAATATAATTGAGAAAGAATTTAATTTATAATGTCAATAAAATGAGTTATAAAGTCTGAAACAGGTCCTATTAGAAAAGAAAATCAAGATTTTGCAGGTTTTGTTAATAAAAAAAATGTTGTAATGGGAATTTTATGTGACGGAATGGGTGGACATAAAAATGGTTCTGTAGCTTCAAAAGTTGCGGTAAAAGAATTCATTGATTTTTTTAATAACTCGCAAATTGAAACAATTGATGCATTTGATTCCAAAAACATTCAAAAGTGATTTCAAGAAGGATTAGAACAAGTTACAAAAAAAATGAAATCACTTGCTAATATGGATTCACAATATTTAGATATGGGAACTACATTAGTTATTAGTTTATTTTTCCAAAAAGAACAAGAATTATATGTTTTTAACTTAGGTGATTCACATGCATATTTATATAATGGTTTTTTACATCAAATAACCAAAGACCAAAACATAATGAATTATTTAATCGATAAAGAAAATCTATCTCCTGAAAAAGCAAAAAACATTCACGGATGAGATCGTTTAGTAAGTGCTTTAGGACCTAAAAAAAATGCAATTGCTGAGACTTATAATATTCATAAAGATTCCAATCCTAAATACATTATTTTAACTTCTGATGGTATTCACAGTTTTATTCCTAAAATATTATTTGAAACTATTTTAAATGATAACTCGCCAATTGAACAAAAAGCCAATAAGTTAGTAAAAAATGCAATTGAATTAAAATCAAATGATAATCTTACGTGTTTAATTATGGAGGTTAATTAATGGAACAAAAAATGTCAAAATTAACTTCTCTTTATAACGTTTTAGATAAAAACTTAGGTAAGGGTGGAATGGGTTATGTTTGGTTGTGTGAAAATAAAATTACCAAACAAAAAGCAGCAATTAAAATTTTAAAAAATGAATACACACTTGTGGAAAAAAATAGATTCCAAAATGAAATTCTTAATTTACAAAACATTAATAGTAAATATGTAGTTAAATATTATGATTCAAGTTTTAATGAAAATGAACAATGAATAAGTATGGAATATGTTGAAGGTGAAAGTTTAAAACAATGTATTTCCAAGCAAAAATATTTAGATTTAGAAACTGCATTAGATTATGCTAAAATGATTGCTCAAGCCTTATCCGATATACATAATATGAATTTAATTCACCGAGATTTAAAAAGTTCTAACGTTATAATTTCAACTAATGGTGATATAAAAATTATTGATTTTGGAATTAGTCTAAGTAGTGAAAGCGAAAGATTAACAAAAGAAAATAATGTTATTGGTACAGCAGAATATTTAGCCCCTGAGTTGATTCAAAATACTGAACTTGCTTCATTTCAAAGTGATATGTATAGTTTTGGTATTTTATTATTTGAAATGTTAGAAGGTTCAGTACCTTTTACAGGTCATGAAAAATTAATGGCTCATATCAATAATAAAATCCCTAATTTAACTAGATTAAATACAATGATTCCTCAATCAGTTCAAAACATAATTAATAAATGTTGTGCAAAACTGCCTAATAATCGGTATGAAAATATGATGTATGTTTTAGATGATTTAAAACATGCTCTTGACAAAGACAAAATAATTGAAAAAAAAATAAATCCAGATAAAAAACAAAGAAAATCCATCATAGAAATGTTTGAAAATAAAACTTTTACATTAGGTTTACTTATTACTGGAAGTTTATTATTAATTATTACATTAGTGTGTTTAATATTACTCACAAAAGGAATAATATAATGATAAAAGGTAAAATAATTCGTTCTATTTCTGGTTTTTATGATGTAAAAACTGCCCAAAAAGAAATAATAAGAACAAGAGGTAGTGGTAAATTAAGATTACTAAACATAAAACCAACAGTTGGAGATTATGTAGATGTTAATAAAGACAATATGATTGAAAAAATCTATGAAAGAAAAAATCAATTTATAAGACCTAAAATTGTAAATGTTGATCAAGCAATTGTTGTTATGAGTTTAGTTGAACCTAATTTTTCTTATGAATTAATGGATAAATTTTTAATAATAATTGAAAACAAACATATAAAACCTGTGATTGTGTTAACAAAAAGTGATTTAACTAACGAATCAAAAATAGATTATTTTAAAAAACAAAAATATGAAGTTTTTGAAATAAATTATCAAAAACAAACAGGTTTTAATAATTTAAAAGATATTTTCGCAAACAAAACTAGTTTTTTTGTTGGACAAACTGGTGTAGGTAAAACAACATTAATTAATTTTTTGGCTAAAACTAACTTACAAACACAAGAAATTTCTAAAGCTTTAAATCGTGGTAAACATACAACAAGAGAAGTATCATTAATTGAATTTAATGGTGGTGAAATTATTGACACTCCAGGTTTTAGTTCAATCGATTTTGATATTACTATAGATGAAATTTCGACTGCATTTTCTAAATTTGCTGAAGCATCTAAAAAATGTAAATTTAGAAATTGCAAACATAATTTAGAAAATATTGATAATTGCGAAATAAAAAGACTTGTGCAAAATAAAGAAATACCAGAAATGAGATACAAAAATTATTTAACATTTTTAAAACAAATTACAGAAAAGGAACATTATGAATAATATAGGACAAATAAAATTTATAAATTCTTCACTTTTAGATTTAGAAAACAAAGAAAATGCATACATTTTTATCAATAAATTAATAGAAAATGGAATTAAAAATATTCATTATGATGTAATGGACCAAAAATTTGCAAAAAATACTAAAAGCTTTACTATTGAAGAAATTAAATTAGCATATCAAAAATCCAATTCACATACTATGGATGTACATTTAATGGTAGAAGATCCTCAAAAATGAATTAAAGAACTTGATTTTGTTAATTATATCTCTTTTCATTATGAAGCTATAGGATACAAAAAAGCACTTGAAATAGTTCAAACTTATCAAACTGATAAATTAAAATTAGGTCTAGCTATAAATCCATCAACTTCTTTTGAAGAAATAAAGGATTTAATTAAAGAGTTTAAATTAATTTTAATTATGTCAGTTCAAGCAGGACAAGGTGGTCAAAGTTTTCAACCTCAAATAATTGATAAAATTGTTCAAATTAAACAATATATTTTAGAAAATTCATTAGATACAAAAATTATGATAGACGGAGGAATTAAAAAAGATTTACTTGACAAAGTTTTTTTTGCAGGAGTAGATTTTGCAGTAATGGGTTCATATATTTTAAATAATAGTGATTCAGAAAGTTTAAAATCCTTAAACTCATTATCATTAAAATGAAAAGAAATTTATTTAGCAGGAGGATGTTTTTGAGGAATGCAAGCTTGACTTAAAATTCAAAAAGGAGCAATAAAAACTTGAGTTGGTTATGCAAATTCTGATATCATTAAACCTTTATATCAAGATTTAATTCATAAAAGATCAAAAGCAGTTGAAACAGTGCAATTTATATATGATTCATCACAAACTTCACTAAATCAAATTGTAAATAATTTTTTATTAACAATTGATCCAACTTCAGTTAATTTTCAAGCTCATGATGTAGGGATTCAATACAGAAATGGAATTTATTGAAATCACAATAATTTTTCAGAAAATGACAATAATGAAATGAAACAAGAAATTTTAAAAACTATTAATAAAGTCCAAAATAATTATCAAAAACCAATTGTAACTGAAGTTTTAAATTTAGATAATTTTTATTTAGCTGAAGAATATCATCAAGATTATTTAGATAAAAATCCAGGGGCTTATTGCCACATAAAACTATAAAATGATATTTAAATACAAAGAAAATGACACACTTGATGAATTAGTTGATTATTTGTTATCAAAAAACTATGAGGCTATTTTATTAGATGGAGAATTAGGTGCAGGTAAAACTTATTTAACTTCTCAAATTGCAAAAAAATTAAATATTTCTAAAAAAATTATTAGTCCCACATTTAATACTATTTTTATTTATGATGGTTTAATTCATATTGATGCTTATAATCTTAAAGGCAATTTATTAGCTTATGAAGATTATTTTGATAACAATCTTGTAGTTATAGAATGATCAAATAATATTCAACATCCATTTAGTCACTATGCAAAAATTAATGTATATTTAAAAAACAATTTACACGTTTTTGAAATAATAGAGGAAAAATAATGAATTTATTTTATGATACTTGTTTAGATGATTTAGTAATAATTTTATTTGATCAACACTTTAATTTAATAGCATTTAAAAAAATTGATAAATTAAATAAAAAAGTAGATGTAGTACCTAAATTAACAAAAGATATTTTAGATGAGAATAATTTAAATATCAACAACATCAAAAGTTTTTATTTAAATATCGGCCCTGGTAGTTTTACAGGTTCAAGAATCGCAGTCACTTATTTAAAAACTATTGCTCAAATTTTAAAGACAGATATTTATACAACAACTAGTTACTTATTGATTAATAAACAAACAAAAAACCACATAATTTATCTAAAAAGTTCTAAATACTCATGCTATGAAATTATTTTAGATCAAAACAAAAATGTAATTTCTACTTCACTTATTCAAAATAAACAAATTGATGAAATTAATTACACTGATTTAATTTACAATTTCTCAAATTATTTAGATATATTTACTAAAGTAGATAATCTAGAAAATTTAAAAGTTATGTATTTTCATGAACCACAAATAGGAGATATTAAATAATGGTAATCTTAGCAATTGAAACTTCGCATGATGATACTTCTATTTCTATTTTAGAAAATTCCAAAGTAGTTGAATTAATTACTTTAACGCAAACACAAATACATAAAAAATATGGTGGTACAGTACCTGAAATTGCTTCTCGCTTACATGTTGAAAATATTTATAAAGTAATTGAACAAATCAAAACAAAATATGATTTAAATAAAGTTAATTTAATAGCATATACTTCTACTCCAGGTTTAATTGGAGCTTTACAAGTTGGTTTTTTAGCAGCTCATGCTTTAAGTCTAGCATTAAATAAACCAATTGTACCTATTAACCATTTAGATGGGCATTTTTTTAGTGGCTCAATAAATAAGGAAATTAACTATCCTGCACTTTGTTTACTTATAAGTGGAGGTCATACACAAATAATATATGCACAAAATTATTTAAATTTAAGTATTATTGGACAAACACTAGATGATGCAGTGGGTGAAACTTATGATAAAATAGGTAGAAAACTAGGTCTAGAATTTCCTGCTGGTGCTGAAATTGATAAATTAGCATATGAAAATACTAGGCCTTTAAATCATAAATTTAATTTACCAGTAACTCAAAATAAATATGATTTATCATTAAGTGGAATAAAAACACAATTTATAAATTACATTAATAATTTTATTAATCGAAGTGAACAAATACCTGTTAAAGATATTGCAAGTGATTTTCAAAATTTAATGGTCTATTATTTAGAAACTAAAATGAAACAAGCAATTAATGAGTACAAGCCTAAATCAATAATTTTAGCTGGTGGAGTAAGTGCTAATTTAGCAATTAGAAAAATGTTTAAAAATCTTCATCATAACGCTATAATACCTGATTTAAAATATGCAACAGATAATGCTGCAATGATAGGGCAAGCAGCTAAAATAATTTATCAAGGAACAATAAACAAAAAA
Organism: Mycoplasma miroungirhinis; assembly: GCF_013008815.1. Taxonomy (GTDB): domain Bacteria; phylum Bacillota_I; class Bacilli_A; order Mycoplasmatales; family Metamycoplasmataceae; genus Metamycoplasma; species Metamycoplasma miroungirhinis. The sequence goes on from NZ_CP053097.1 coordinate 522,289, forward strand.
ATACAGAAACCATCATAAATTTCTGTATTTTTTTGTTACTTTATTACCTTGTGCTCTTATCATAAGAAATACCAGAAGCTGCAGGAGCAGCTGAACGTTTGGAAGTTGCAATCATTATAATTAGTGTTAAAATGAATGGAATTAATGATAATAAATCGCTATATTTCCCCAAAGTATCTGGTTGTATAAAAGGTAATGTTAAACTTAATGCTCTTAAAAAACTAAATACAAGTACACTTAATGTAATTCAAGGGATACGTCATTGACCCATTATCATAATTGCTAATGCTAAATATCCTAATCCTCCAACTTCACCTTTAAATGATGTAGGACCAGATTGAGCAAAGAATGCACCAGCTATTCCTGATAAAAATCCACTTATTAATATTCCTTGTCATTTGTAAGATATAACATTAACACCAGCAACATCAGCTGCTTGTGGATTTTCACCTATACTTCTTAATCTTAAACCTCATGAGGTATATCTTACTAATATAAATGCTAAGATAATAATAACAATTGTTAATATTAATCTAAAAGATAAAATATTTTTATATGAAGTATCTGAACTTAATGCTAATTCTTTAACATCAAAAGAAATATTTTTTGATCCTCCTCCATATGTATAAAGAAGAATAATAGCAATCCCAAATGCTAACATATTAATTGCAAAACCACTAATTGTTTGATCTGTTTTTAATTTAATTGATGCAAATCCATGTAATGAAGCAAATAATGCTCCAAATATTCCAGAAAGTGGTATTAAAATTAATTGAAATCATTTTGAAGCTGATTGACCTAAATAATAACCGAACACTAAATAAGAAATAGCACCAATTATCATCATTCCATTAATTCCGATGTTAATAGTTCCTGTTCTTTCACTAAACATTCCACCTAAACTAGCTAATGATAAAATACAAAATGAAAGAATAAAATAATATACAAGAATTTCCATACTATTTTGCTCCTTTTATTTTTTTGATTTTAAACATTTGAGAAAGTTTAGCATTAAATACTTCTAAAAGTTCATTATGTTTAAATTCTGTTGTTTTTTTGAATTCATTTTGATGACTAATTTTTAAACTTTTATGTAAATTCTTTTTATTTTTATAATTATAAAAACCTAAATTATCTAATTGAATATTTAATTCCGTTTTTAATGCTGAAAGTTTAGCATAGTATTGTAATTTTTCATCATCAGTATAATTTTGTATTTTTGTAAATAATAAATTATTAATTTTTTTATTAATAGTTTTTTTAGTTTCTAGAAATGCTTTTTTATTATCTTTATGTTCTTGTTTAGCTTTTTTTAGATCTTCAATTTTAGATTTATTTAATTGAGAAAGTTTGATTTTATATTTTTTATAAGATTCTTTTCATTCTTTATCTAAATGTAATAAGAAAAATCTTCTAATTAAATATATTGGTCTAAAACTATTAAACATAATGCTTAATGCAGCCATAAAAATGATTAAACCAGTAACCATATACATACTTTCACCATTAAGATCAATTAAGAATAAAGAAGTTTGACCATTTTTTAGTACTGCATAAAATAAACTTGTAAATATAATTCCAATAGGTGCATTTAAAGCTAGTAAACTTATTGCAATAGTATCAAAGCCAATATTTAGTGGAATTGTTAAATCTACCATTTTACTTTGTAAAATAATATAATAAATAAATCCAGCTAAACCACTTAAAGCTCCTGATATTGTTAAAACTGAAATTACAATTGTTTTTTCATTAATACCTGAATATTTTGCATTAGATTTTGACAATCCAACCATTTTTACTTTATAACCGATTGTTGTTTTTGAAAAAATAAATCATAATATTAAAGCTATAAATATACCTAATATAAGTGTAGCAGTGATGAATGCTATTTTATTATCTTCTGATATTTTAATCGATTGAGTTCCATCACCTGTATTTAATAAAAACTGTTTAGAAATAATAGGATCTGATCATATTGCGTTATTAACTCAATTAAAAATATACACACATAAATAAACAACTATTCAGTTTAAAAGAATTGTTGAAATAACTTCATGTACATTGAAAAATGCTTTTAATAATCCTGCTATCATTGCAAGTAATGCACCTGAAATTGTGCTTATTAACATCAATAATACTAATGAACCTTTTGAAAGATCTTCTCTAGGATCCATTGCTTTATAAATTACTAAAAAGCTTATTAAAGATCCAAACATCATTTGTCCAGATACACCAATATTAAAGTATCCAGATTTAAATCCTAATCCTACTCCAAGGCTTCCTAATAAAAATATTGCTAAATAACCAATTAAAAACTTATCTCCGTATAAACCCTTTGAGAAAATTATATTGAAAAATTCTACTGGATTTTTGTTTGAAGTTGCAACAAAAATCATACTAATTACAATTCCAAAAACAATTGCTCATATACTACTTGCAACTTTTCTTAAAGATGATTTTTGTTGTTCCATTCTTATAAAAACTGAGGCATTTTTAACAATATTTTGTAATTTCAAAATAAAATTATTCATTATTTCACCTCATTTTCTTTTTTAAATGAATCTGACATATATAGTCCGATTTCTTGTCTAGTTATTTCATTAACTGAACATTGTTTTACTATTTCACCTTTATTTACAATGGCTATTGTGTCTGCTAAAGCTAAAATTTCATCTAATTCATAACTTATTAATAAAATGGCATTACCATTTGCTTTTTCTTTTAATAATTTTTCATGAATATTTTTTATAGCTCCAACGTCAAGTCCTCTAGTAGGTTGCATAATTACAATTAAATCGTGATCATGTGACATTTCTCTACCAACTATGAATTTTTGTTGATTTCCACCTGACATACTACGAGCTAAACTCACTCCATCTCTTGCACCACGAACATCATAATCTTCAAGGATTTTTTGAGTTTTATTTAAAATATTTTTATTTTTAAACATTCCAAATTTTTGATATGTTTTATCTCATAATCTTCTTAATACAAGATTCATTTTTACATTGTAATCTAATACTAAACCATGAGCATGTCTATCTGTTGGAACATATGAAAGATTTAATTTTGATCTTTTAAAAATATTTAAATTAGTAATATCAATAAATTCTTTTGTTTGCACTAAACAAAATGAACCTTTTTTATCTTCACCGTATGTTTTTAAAATTTCAATATTATCGTAATTTTTCTTTTTATAAATCTTTTTTAATTTAGTGTCAATGTCAAAATCATTATCATTTGATTGTTTGTACACTTTAAATGTATTTGTAATGGTATAAAATTTTATATTACCAGTTACTGGTTTTAATAACCCACTTAATAAATACTCAATTTGAGTTTGTCCATTACCTTCAATACCAGCAATTGCTAAAATTTCACCTTTATGAACTTTTAAATTGATATTTTTTAGTGTTTTAGCACCTTTGGTATTAACATTGTTAATTTCTAATATAATATGGTCTTTATCAAAATTATTGTTAGTGTTTTTAATATCTTGTAATTCTCCACCAACCATAGCTTGCGCTAATTGTTCAATTGATGTTTCTCTAACATCACAATTTAAAACAACTTCACCATGTCTTATAACAGTTGCAGTGTCTGCAACTTCTTTTACTTCTTTTAATTTATGAGAAATAAAAATAATTGTTTTTCCTTGTTCTCTAAAAAGTTTCATAGTTTCTAATAAACCGCTAATTTCATCATCAGTTAAAACAGCAGTGGGTTCATCAAAAATTAATATATCATTATCACGATATAACATTTTCATAATTTCAACTTTTTGTTGAACAGGAATAGATGATTTTCCACTTAATGCATCTAGATTAAAATTTAAATTAAATTTCTTTTGGATAATTTCGATTTTTTCACGAGATTTATTTTTATGAATTAAACCATTTTTATTTCGAAATTCTGCTCCCAAAATAATATTTTCTAAATTAGAATAGATTTTTACCAATTTAAAATGTTGGTGTACCATTCCTATTCCCAGATTATTAGCCATATTAGGATTTTGAATATTAACATATTCTTCATTAATTTTTATTAATCCTTTTGTTGGTTCATACAGTCCAAATAAAATAGACATAAGTGTAGATTTACCAGCACCATTCTCACCAATTAGAGCATGAATAGTACCTTTTTTAACTTTAAAACTTATGTCTTTATTTGCTATTATACCTGGAAATTCTTTAGTTATATTTTCAAATTCAATAGCGTACATAATATTATGCGTTTACTAAGTCAACTAATTTATTTAATCTTGCTTGCAATGAAGTAATATCTTCACCAGTTTTTTCTGCTTTTGATGAACTTACATATATTTTATCTTCATTAGATAATTTTTTAAATTCTGATAATGCTTCATTTAATGCATTTTGTGCTAATTCAGTGTTTTCTGTAGTGTCTAATTTAGCTTTTGCAACACCTGTTCAGTTTTCAGCAATATTTCCTTTATTATGTCCACTTGTTTTTCCTAGTTCAAAACCATGTAATTTTTCACTATTTTTAGAATATAATCCTTCTAAAACATCATAAACTGATTGACCAATTCCTTTTGTAATTGATGTAAAGAAATGATCTTTTCTTTTTGAAACAACGTTGGTTTGATCAACATCAACACCAATAATGTATTGTTTATCAGTTATATTATCTACAACTGTTAATGTCGCAGGTCCTGCAACAGGTAATACGATTGTAGGAACTTTATTACCTTTTCCTTTAAGTGCTGATTGAATATGTGTTAACATTTTGTCCCCTTGTACAAAACCAGTTTGTAAATAAACTTTTTCGACATCTGAATATACTGTATGTTTAGTTTTTGTTTCAGGATGCATTTGATTTCAAGCTAAAATTCCTTTTAAATATCCTTCATTAAAATCAGTAACACCAGGGAATGCTCCACCACCAAATGATAATACTAATCTTTTTTCTTCAGACATTGTAGATAAGAATTTAGCTGATGCATATCCTGCTACTCAACCACTTTCTTTTGTATTATATTCTAAAGAAATTGAATAACCTTCTGGAATACCTGGGTCTATTACTTTATTTTCAGAATCAACATTTGGTTGACTTGCGTTAAAGTCAACTGCAATAATTACAATTCCTTTGTTCATCATTTCTTCTTTATGGTCATTGTAGAATTTTTTAATTGCATTGGTATGCTTGAATCCAACAGTTATTCAATATTTAAAGTCATTTTTTAAGGCTTCATTATAAACTTTTTCATACTCACTTTCTGAGTTTGGAATAACGTGTGTTGCTTTATCTAAACCTAAATCTTTTGATATTTGTTCTAAACCTTCAAAAGCTGATTGGTTAAATGATAAGTCATCTACGTGACCTGCATCAGTTATAACAATTGATTTTTTAGATTTTTCTTCTTTATCAATTTGTACATTTTCTGAACTCTTAATATCTGATATTTTAATTTTTTCAGTTGTACATGATGCTGCTATTACTGGAACAGACAATAAAGTTACTCCAATACTTAACATAGCAAAACTAAATAATATTTTTTTAGATTTTTTCATAAGTTAATTTCCTTTTATTTACTAATAAATATTTATATTTATAATTATTTATTATTATTATATTACATTTTTAACTTTTTTAAAGCACAAACCAAACTGCTAATTATGTTAATGATGTGACAACATTAGCTCCATCATTTATTAAATTATTAATTATATTATCATTGTCATTATCAACATTAGGAAATGCACATACATCTTTACCTAAATCTAAAAAAGCATCTATTAATTTAAAAAAGGATTTACTTTTGTAAAGAGAATATAAAATTAACTTATCACTTAATGCAGCTAATAAACGATAAGTTGAAATATCACTATTATTAGAATTTTCATTTTTAGTTAAATATTCACTAATTACTAAGAAATTATTTTGGTAATTTTTTAATTCTGGATAAATACTAAAAACATTATCAACTCCATCTGAAGATATAAAAATAATTTTTTTATTGTAATTTAAAAATAATAATGCTATTTTTATTTCTAAATTACTTTTACCTTGAATAACTAAAACACTTTCATTTGTTTTTTTAAATCATTCTAAAACGCTATATTCTATTAATTTAGCAGTATTTTTTGTTAAATAATTACCTGAAAGTGTAATTTTATCTTTAATATTTAATAATTTTAAATTACCTTTATAAAAAAGACAAAAGGGTGGCTTAAAAATATTTTTAAAAAATTCAGGATACTCTTTATCTAAAATTGTGATGTAATTTATCTCTTTAGTTTTTAAAATATTTTCAAGTTTATAAATGTTATCTATATTAAGAGTTTTAGGGTCGTTTAAATCTTTTAAAATTTTATCTCAATTACCATTATATTTATAAGTTAAGTATAATAAAAATATGTTCATAATTATCTCCTATTTATATAAGTAATTTTTTTCAATAAAAAATAAAAAATTTCAAAATATTTTCTAAAATATTACAATATATAATTATGAATTTAAAATTAAAACAAAAATTAGAAATTAATAACTGAAAAGAGTTTTGAGTCCCCAAAGACATGAAAATGATTCTAAAACTAACTTTTCCTATTTTTATACAAATTTTAATTAATGTTATTGCAACTATAGTTGGTTCATTAAGTGTTAATTGATATTTAAAAGTAACTCATGAATCAGGACAAGTTGTAGGAACTTATTTTTATGCTTTAGCTAAAGTTATTTTAGTTTATAACTTAATATCTTTTATTCCTACATTAGTTTCTAGTGGAGTTTTAATTATTTGTAGTAATTTAATAGGACAAAATCGTCATCATGAACTACCTAAAATTATTTGAACAGGTGTTTATGTGAATTTAATTATTGCTTTAGTATTTTTTATTTCTATGTGATTTGCTTCGCCTCTTTTATTAGCAGCAATGGGTTCAAAAAGTTCAATTATAATATATGGTCAAAATCATCAAATTTTACATAATAATGAGTTAGAATTTACTACTAAATATTTAAGATATATGTTATTTTGATTGTTTTTTTATTCAATTGCACAAGTATTTGCAGCGGGATTACAAGCAATTAAGAAAAATAATATAGCAGTGATGGGTGCTATTATTGGTAATTTTTGTGCGGTTGTATGAATGTATGTTTTATTATATGGTTATAGTCAGTATAATCCAATTTATTTAACTGCTTTTGATTACACACTAGGAGCTATTATACAACTATTAATAAATTATATTTTTTGTCATTTTTTCATTTTTAAAAAATACAAAACTAAAATTAAAGATACTTTTAAATGAGATTATGTTAAAAAAACTTTAGTGTTAGGAACGCCAATTTCACTTGAATATGGTGTTTGGACTATTAGTCAATTTTTAATTAGTAGTGCAATAAGTACTGGTGGTTTAGGTGATCAATATATTGGAATGTATCGAGCAATAATTATGATTACTGGTATAACTACTGCTTTTAATACCGCACTTGGAGCTGTTACTAACGTATTAATTGGTATTGAAATTGGAAAAGATGATAAAAAAAGAGCATATAATTTAGCCTGACAATTATTTGTTATAGGTTTATATTTTTCGCTTTTAAGTGGTGCAATTTTAATATCTTTAACTTATCCATTATTAAAACTATATCAAATGGATACTGCAATAATTAATAAAATCGGTTATTGAATTATGTTTTTTAGTGTTTTAAAAATTATAGTAGATACTGCTAATTTAACTATTTTAAGAGCTTTATGAAGTGCAAATGACATATGAATAACTATTTTGATTAGTTTAATTACTATGATGGTTATTCAAGTGTCACTTGTACACATTATTTTAGATCTTTGATATAAAAATAATAGTGCATCAATTACTGCACCACTAGTATTTTCAGTTGTCTTTTTATCATTAATAGCAGATCCTGGTTTAAGATCAATTATTTATATAAAAAGATGAATTAATAAAACATGACATAAGTATGCTAAAAAATTCTAAAAATGGTATAATAATATAGTTAAAAATATGAAAAATGGTAGCCCGAAAATGGGCTTTTTTAATGGAAGGAGTAATTATGTATGGAATTGTATTCTATCTAAAAAAAGATGTACTAAAAGAAGAATATGGTACTGAAGATTATCATGCAGCATACGAAGAAATACGTGCTATTTTAAGACATTATGGCTTCCATTGATTATCAAATAGTTTTTATTATTCACGAAATATTAATAATTTAGCAAATATTTATCGTGCAATTAGAATATTAAAAACCAAAGAATGATTTAAAAAATCTCTTGTGAGTTTTAATGTGTTTAAAATGCAAGATATGAGTGATTTTACACAATTAATTCAAGATGATTGAACCCCTTCAAATCCATTAATGTCATAATCAAGCTTATGTTTGATTTTTTATTAAAAAACACAAATTATAACGATTTGTGTCTTATTTTATTGTTTGATTGTGTAATTATGTTCGTTGTTTTTATTATCATTTATAAGAACAGTTTTTAAATCAATATTATTTACATCTAATACTGTTTTTGGATTAGTTGTTGGTTCTTTTGGATCTAATGAATTGTTTGCAAATTGTGTTAATGTTTTTGGTAATAATAATTCTGAAATATTGTTCTCAGATAATGAAAAATCATTAACTTTGGTTACATTACTTAAATCTACATTTTTTAAATTATTATGATAAAAAACAAAGCTATTTAATACTTTTAAGTTTTTAGATAATGTTAAATTTTCAATTTTATTATTTGCAAATGCAGATACTCCTAAATTAGAAACTGAATCAGGTAAAATTAATTCACTGATATTATTATCTGCAAAAGCTTTTTCTTTAATTGATTTTAGTTTAGTAGTTTTTGAAAAATCAACAACTTCAAGACCTAAACTATAAAATGCACCTTCTTCAATAATTTCAAGAGTTTCAGGAAAAATAACTTTTTTAATAATAATTGTTTTTTCTTCATTATCATAAACTTGTTTTCTAAATTCTTCATTAGTAATAAAAATATTTTTTAATGCTTGTTTACTAAAACTTCCTGCTCTTATATTTTGTAATTTAGTAGAAGATAAATCTAAAATCTTAGTTTGAGGATTGTAAAAAAGATTTGCCTTATCACTATTTACTTGGAAATAATTATTTGCTACGTTATTTGAATTTTCAACTTGTTGACCACATGAAATTGCGATAATAGGTAATGAAAAAGTTGTTAATAAACTTAATGAAAATAATAATTTTGTTCTTTTTGTATTCATAATTAAAATTTTACCATAAAACAAATTATTAATACTTAGATGTTATATTTTGTAATTAAATAACTTTTTGTACAATTTAATATAATTTAATTATGGATTTTCAAACAAAAAAATTTATTTTACATAGTGATTTTAAACCAACAGGAGACCAACCAGAGGCAATTGAAAAATTAGTTCAAGGTTTAAATAATAACAAAAAAGAACAAGTACTTTTAGGTGTTACTGGTAGTGGTAAAACCTTTACAATTGCAAATGTAATTGCAAAAATTAATCGTCCTTCTTTAGTTTTAAGTCATAATAAAACATTAGCAAGTCAACTATATCAAGAATTAAAAGCATTTTTTCCTGAAAATAGAGTTGAATATTTTGTATCATATTTTGATTATTATCGACCAGAAGCTTATTTACCTGCTAAAGATGTTTTTATTGATAAAACATCCAAAAATAATAAAGAATTAGAAGCAATGAGACAAAGAACTATTAATGCTTTAAGTTTAAGGAGAGATACTATAGTTGTTGGATCAGTTGCAAGTATTTATGGTGCTTTTAATCCTACTGAATATCGTAATTCATTTTTGCCAATTGAACTAAATATGCAATTTGATCGTCGAGATTTTATGATTAAACTGATTCAAATTGGTTATAAAAGAAATCAACTTGCATTAGACCGTGGTGATTTTTGAACCAAAGGTGATATTTTCGAAATAGCTCCTTCTTGAACTGAAGAATTTAACATCAGAATTGATTTTTTTGATACAGAAATTGAAAAAATCGCTACTATTAATCCAATTACTAAAAATATAATTCAAACATTTAAAACATATACAATTTTACCTGCAAGTGCATATGCGACTAATCCAGATACAAATAAAAGAGTTATTGCTTTAATTGAGCTAGAACTAGAAAAACAACTGCAAAAATTCGAAAAAGAAAACAAATTACTTGAATATCAAAGACTAAAAGAAAGAATTAAAAACGACATTGATTCATTATCTGAATTTGGTTATGTAAATGGAATTGAAAACTATTCACGTTATATAGATAATCGTGATGAAGGTCAAAAACCTTATACACTAATTGATTATTTACCTAAAGATGCAGTTATTTTTATTGATGAATCGCATATGATGATTCCGCAATTAAATGGAATGTATAATGGCGATCGTTCTCGAAAAGAAACACTAGTTGAATATGGTTTTAGATTACCAAGTGCACTTGATAATCGACCTTTAAAATTTTATGAATTTGAAGAATATGATTTTCAAAAAATTTTTATTTCTGCAACACCAGGAGAATATGAAATCAAAAAAACAGATGGAGAGTTAATTACTCAATTTATTCGACCAACTGGTTTATTAGATCCAATCATTGAAATTCATCCGATTGAAAATCAAATTGAAAAAATCTTTGATGAATTAAAAAAACAAAAAGAACAAAATGATAGAACTTTAATTCTAACTACTACAAAAAGAAATGCAGAGGAATTATCAAAATATTTAACTTCTAAAAAAGTTAAAACTGCATATATTCATTCGGAATTTAACACATTTGAAAGAAATACTATTTTAAGAAAATTAAGAAAAGGTATTTATGATGTAGTGATTGGAATTAATTTAATTCGTGAAGGAATAGATTTACCTGAAGTGTCTTTAATTTGTGTACTTGATGCAGATAAAGATGGATTAATGCGTAATACTACGAGTTTAATTCAAATAGTTGGTAGAGCAGCTAGAAATGATCGTGGTAGAGTGATCTTTTTTGCTGATAAAATGTCTAAAAGTATGCAAGAAACTATTGTAGATAATCAAATGAAAAGACAAATCCAACAAGAATATAATAAAAAACATCATATCATTCCTAAAACAATTATAAAACCTGTCAATGAAGCAATTGAAAATGAAAAATTACTTGAAGAAATTGAAGATACCTTTACTCAAAATAATATTTCTAAAAAAACAAAAGAAAAGAAAATGTTTGATGTTTTAAGAAAAGAAATGAAAGAAGCATCTCAAAAAATGGACTTTGAAAAAGCTGCACAATTAAGAGATATGATTTTAGAACTAGGTGGAACATTAGAATAAAAAAATCTTCAATTTTTAATTTTTTTAGTTTTTAACATTTTTTATGTTGATATAATTAAAGTATAAAAAACATAATAAAGGAAGAATAATGAAAAAAATTATTGTAGTAGGATTAGGAAATGTAGCTTATACATTTGTTAATATTTCAATCGCAAGAGGAACTCAAGCAGAATGAGTTTTTGTAGATAAAAATAATGATGTTGCAGAAGCACATGCACACGACTTTGAAGATATGGTTTCTTTAATGCCAAGAAATAACTCAACATTTAGAACAGGAACTTTAGCAGACGCTAAAGGAGCTGACATCGCAGTTATTACAGCATCAATACCAATGAAAAACTTAGTAGATCGTTTAGCACTTGCTGCTGAAAATGCTAAATTAATGAAATCATTTGGTGAAGGACTAAAAGCAGCTAACTTTAAAGGAACAGTTATCGTTGCAAGTAACCCATGTGATGTTATGGCTGCTTGCATTCACTATACAACTGGATTACCTTACAAAAAAATTATTTCAACTGGAACATATTTAGATTCAGGAAGATTTAAAAAATTCGTAGCACAAAAACTAAATGTATCACCAGATTCAATTCATGGTTATGTATTAGGAGAACATGGAAAAACAGCAATGATTGCTTGATCAAACGTTGAAGTTGGAAATGTTCCATTCAAACACTTGTTAAAAGCTAAAAAATTCACAACAGCTGATATGACAGACATTTTAGAAAAAACAATCGCTGAAGGATTATTCATTTACAACCGTAAAGGAAATACTCAATTCGGAATTGGAACAGCTATTTTTGAAATAATGGATGCTGTATTAAAAAACAAACGTCAAGTTATGAACGTTGGGGTTAAATTACCACGTGGATACTACAAAGCAGGAATTTATTCAACAATTCCAGTTATCGTTGGAGAAAACGGGTATGAATACTTACCAGGTAAACTAAATATGACTAAAGAAGAATGAGCAGCATTTAATAGTTCATCAGATACTTTAGCAAAAACTACAAAAGAATCATTAGATTTAGTTGGATACCCAATCGACTTTGAATAATAAAAAAACAAAAATTCAACACGATGTTGAATTTTTGTTTCACTTCTTTAGTTTATTTCATCATTTTTAACTTCAATAAATACTTTATATTGGTTTGCATTAATTAATATATATTGATCCTCTTGAATGGTTTGAGACATAATTTCATATGCAATTAAATTTTCAATTTCATTTTGAATATATCTTTTAATTGGTCTTGCACCATATTCTGAATTATAAGCTTTAGATGATACTAAATTAATGACACTATCAGTAAATTCTATTTTTAGATTTAATTGTTTTTGTAATCTAGTTTGTAATTTTTGAAGTTCTAATTTAGTAATTTCTTTGATCACATCTTCAGATAATTTATTAAACATTACAATTTCATCAATCCGATTAATAAATTCTGGTTTAAAGAATTTTAATAATTCTCTCTTGATTTGCTCTTGATTTGGTGAATCTTGATTAATTAAAGATGAACCTATATTAGTTGTCATTATTATAATTGTATTTTTAAAATTTATATGTCTTCCTCGGCTATCAGTTAAAGCACCATTATCTAAAATTTGTAACAAAATATTTAAAACATCGGGATGAGCTTTTTCTGCTTCATCAAACAAAATAATAGAATAAGGATTTTGACGAATTTTTTCAGTTAATTGTCCACCTTGTTCAAATCCTATGTAACCTGGAGGAGATCCAATTAGTTTTGAAACAGAATGTTTTTCCATAAATTCTGACATATCTAATCTAATTAAATGATCATCATTATCAAATAAATTATTTGCAAGTGCTCTTGCTAATTCTGTTTTTCCTGTACCTGTTGAGCCTAAAAATAAAAAACTACCAATAGGGTGACGAGGATCTGAAACACCTGCTTTTGCACGTAAAATAACTTTAGAAATTTTTTCAATTGCTTCGTTTTGTCCTTTAATTCTATTTTTTAAACTATCAGATAAAGTTAATATTTTATTTTTTTGAGTTTGAAGTAATTTATTTACTGGTATATTTGTTCATTTTGAAACAATTGTGGCAATTTCTTCTTCATCAATATCTTCTTTTATTAATCTTTGTTCAAAATTATTAATTTCAGTTTCTGATTGTTTTAATTTTTTTTCTAAATTAGGAATATCTGAATATAAAACCTTTGCGGCTTCAGTATAATTACCCTCATTTTGTAAAATTGTTAACTTATTTTTAAGTTGATCAATTTGGTCTTTGTAATTAGAAATTTGATTAATTAATGTTTTTTCTTTTTCTCATTGATTTTTTAAAACATCAGATTCATTTTTTAAAGTTTCTAATGTTTTATTATTTTCAAGTATTTTTTCTTGAATGCTTTGATTTTGTTTTTCATTTTTAAGTGCTGCATTTTCTACTTCTAAACGAGCTATTTTTTGCATTATTTTATCAAGTTCTTCTGGTTGACTATTTATTTCTGTTTTAATAGTTGAAGCAGCTTCATCGATTAAATCAATTGCTTTATCAGGTAAAAAACGATCGCTTATATATCTAGCACTTAAATTAGCAGCTGAAACTAAAGCTCCATCAGTAATTTTTACACCATGAAAAGTTTCATAACGTTCTTTTATACCTCTTAAAATTGTTATTGTATCTTCAATACTAGGTTCAAATACATTAACTTTTTGCATTCTTCTTTCTAAAGCAGGATCAGATTCAATATATTGACGATATTCATCTAAAGTAGTTGCTCCAATTAAATGTAAGGCACCTCGAGCCATTAAAGGTTTAAACATATTTGCTGCATCCATTGTAGAATTAGATGAATTTTTACCTGTTCCAACTAACATATGAATTTCATCAATAAATAAAATAATTTTCCCATTACTTTCTTCAACAATTTTCATTAACTGTTTAATCCTTTGTTCAAATTGTCCTTGATACATTGCACCTGCAATCATTGAAGCTAAATCAATTTCTCATAATTCCTTATTAATAAGTTCATCAGGTACTTGTTTTTCAACAATTTTTCGTGCTAAACCTTCTACAATAGCAGTTTTACCTGTTCCTGGTTCTCCTACTAATACTGGATTATTTTTAGTTTTTCTACTTAAAATTCTAATAAGTCTTCTTATTTCATCATCACGATTAATAACAGGTTCTAACTTATTTTCTTTTGCAAGTTCAATTAAATTTCTTCCATATTCTTTTAAAGGATCTTTATTATCATTTGGTTGTCAATTTATATCCATAATTTCTCCTTTCATAATAATTGTATCACTTTTTTAGCACTCGGGCTAAAAGAGTGCTAAATTTTAAAATTTAATTTGCATGTACTAAAAACTAGATTGAAAAAATGGTCGATAATGTGATATAATCAAGATATAAATATAAAAAATTTCCATAATTAGTTATGGAATAGAAAGGACAAAGCATGAATAAATTTATGCAAAAATTTTCCGCTAAAAGCGAAAATACAAAGTTTTTACATGGTTTATTACTATGAGCTTTTATTTCAATCGGGTACCTAGCATTTATTGCTAACTGAGGTTTTGCCGTTGGATTAAATGGTACTGGAATAAAAAATGGTGTAACTGATAGTGGTGTTCTTGGACACTTTGAAATTGTAAATAATTCTAGTTTTCAATTGATAAGTCAAGCTACAAACTGAGGTATTACCATTGGTCGTGGTATTGGTTCAATTCTTGTTGCATTTTTATTAGTTAAATTCTTCCATAAATATGCAACAATTATAGCTCTTGGATTAACTTTATTTGGAATTCCTGCTCAATACTTCCCAGTAGGACAAACTGGATATTGATTCTTTATAGTATTTAGAACAATTATGGCTATTGGTGGTACAATGTTAATCATTTTAACTCAACCAGTAGTTGCTAACTTCTTTAACAAAAAACAAAAATCTGTTGTTTCACAATTTGGTGTATGATTCTACCCATTAGGTACAATTATCTCAATAATACCTTTTGTTTTCGTAGCTAATACTGCAGCAATAAGAGAAAATTGACAAATAGTTTATACTGTTTTAGCAGCTTTAAATGCACTTCCATTATTAGTTATGGTAATTTTTGGATCAAAATTTGATGTTAAAACAAAAGAACAAAGAGCACAAGAACCTAAAGTTAATAACTTTGGTATTTTAAAAGGTTACTTAAAAACTAAATCAACATATGTATGAATTTTACTATATGGTGGTTTCTTAATTGCTGTTGTTTTCCCAACAATTTTATCAACTAATTTATTCCCAACATTAGCGGGAATAGATAGAAATGCACTATTATTTGGTGATTTAAATAATGGTTTTGATGCAACTAAAATTATTAGAATTTGATTTATAATTTTCTTAGCTGCTGTTTTTGTAGGTCCTATAAGTGTTGGGCTATGATCAAAATACAATTTAAAACGTAGATGATTTATTACTGTTGCTTTAGCAACTGGTGTAATTTCATATCTATTATCAATGATAATATTCGTATATGGTGTTGCAAAAAGTAATGGTGTTGCACTTGCATTCTTCTTTGTATTTGCATTTCTTTCAGGATTATCTCTATGAGGTATTCAAGGTGTTACATTAAACTTACCACATGAATATAAAGATAATAACCCTAAAACTATTGGTTGAATGTTTGCTTTAATTTGAGGATTTGGATATATATTCTTTACAATTGGACTAATAATCATTGGACTTGTTAAAATCATTGGAGATTCTGCTGGTGCTAGCGCATTAACAATCGCAATAATACAATTTGTATTAACAATTTTATTCTCAGCAATTTCAGTAGTTGGTGCATTAATGATTAAAGAACCTTCTTCAGATTCAGAAACATTCCCTAAATGAATGAAATCAATTAAATGTTTATGCAAATGTAAAAACAAAAACAAACCAGAAATAGAATAAAAATCAAAATTAACATCCTCGTGGTGTTAATTTTTTAAACTTAAAATTTTTACTATTAATTTATAATTTTTTTTATAGTGCTATAATCAATAAAGGTTAAAAATTAACCTTTATAAATATGAAAAAAATTAAAGCAGAACATTTTACAAATTATGAAATAATAACTTCTATAATACATTCCTTTTTATTTTTAATTTTTACACTTATTTCTATTGTAAATTTATCACTTTTTTGAGGCTATTTAGTTGGTTTAATAAATTTCATAATTTTAACTTTATACCAACAAAAAATCATTCAATTAGTGTTTAAAAAAAGAAATATAAGTGTTTTTAAAATAATATTATTGCATTTTTCGAAGTTATTAATAGTTGCTGCTTTTTTATGTTATTTATTCTTTTTTAACAAACTATTTTTAGTACATAAAATTCCAGGAAGTGATGGTTCATTGTATCCGATTAACATAATTACTTATTGTGTTTCTTTTTTACCATCTACATTAACTAGATTATGAACTTCAATAGTAAAATCTAAATTAGAAATTAGAAAGGAAATAAATGGATAGATTATTTGGTCATTCAAATTTGAATGACAGATCTGCATGAGGTAATAGTGAATTTTCACAAAATCCATTGGTAAGTTTAGTTCTTTTAACAATTATGATTACTCTTATGGCTATTGCATTATTTATAGTTATTAAAAGATCTAAAACACATATTGCACCACCAAAAATTGTAGTGGTTGTTGAACAATATGTAATGTTTATTGATGATTTAACAAACACCTCATCAGAAGGAAGATTAGATAAAACCGCTCCTTATTTCTTTAGCTTATTTACTTTTTTAAGTTTTGGAAATGCATTAAGTATTTTCGGTCTTGCACCAATTGCAAACAGTTTAACTTTTGTTTTTAGTGTAACAGCTATAACTTGAATAGGAACGATTTTTGTAGGAATATTATTTCAAAAATGACAATATATTAAGGAATGATTAAATCCTATGGATTGAATTGGAAAGTTATCACCACTTTTAAGTCTTAGTTTCCGTATGTTTGGAAATATTACTGGAGGTACACTTCTAATCATTCTTTTAGAAGCATTATTAAATTATATTTGGAGAGCTATTTTTGGTCTTAATGGAACTGAAAATATAGCACAAATTAACATTATTTCTATCTTATTATTACCATGATTAAGCTTATATTTTGATATTTTTGATAGTGTATTACAAGCTTTTGTTTTTGTCATATTATCACTAAGTTATTGGTCACTTTCTGCCAAAATAACACAAAAAGAAAAATCAAAAGAAATAGTCATAAATAAGATGAAAAATATCATTACTAATTAAAGGAGAAAATATGAATACAGATATTATTACAAGTGCTTACAATGCAAGTAATGTTACAAACCAATCAACAGGATTAGCATATGGACTTGCTTTAGTGGGAGCAGGATTAGCTATGATCGGAGCTGGAGGAGCTGGAATTGGTCAAGGAATAACAGTTGGAAAAACTGTTGAAGCTATTGGTAGAAACCCAGAAGTCAGATCAAGATTACTTACTACCATGTTTATTGGTCTTTCTGTTATTGAAACCTGTGCTATTTATTGTCTAGTTATTTCATTCTTAATTATTTTCGTTTAATTTTATGGATAAAATTACTATTTTAAGTGAAAAAAGTGAAGGTGTTACATCAGAATTAAACAAAGTTTTTAATAACTTTGCTTGACAATGACCTTACTTTATTTTCACAATTGTTTCTTTATTAATAACAGTATTGGTTTTAACTTTTTTAGTTTATAAACCAGTAAAAAAGATGTTGAATAATAGACAAAACTATATTCAACAAAACATAGATGATTCAGTTAAAGCAAAGGAAAAAGCTTTAGAACTACAAATAAAAGCTAATGAAGCTTTAGTTGAAACTTATAAAAAAGCGGACCAAATGATTCACGATGCTAAAAAAGATGGTGAAAAAATTATTGATTCTGCGACAATGACAGCAAATAAAAAAGCACATGGAATGATAGAGCAAACTAATAATTCCATTTCAAAAAGTTGAAAGAAATTTGAACAACAACAAAAGAAAATAATTGTTGAGAATGCAATAGAAATTGCAAAAAAAATCATTGGTAGAGAAATAAAAGACCCAGAAAATCAAAAAATGATTGAACAATTGCTAGAAGAGGTTAAATAATTATGAATAATGAAGTAATTTATAATTATGGACTTGCAATGTTTGAACTAGCAAAAGAAGAAAACCAAATTGATATTTTTTATGATCAATTAAATGATATTGAAAAATCATTAGAAGAAGAACAAGGATTTTTAAAAGTTTTAAATTCATATTCATTAGACAATGAAATAAAATACAAACTAATTGATGAAGTATTTGGAGATTTTAATCAACAAATTATAAACTTTTTAAAAGTATCTTCAAAAAACCACGTAGTAAATAAAATTATAAATATTATTAATGCTTATAAAGCAATATACTATGATACAAAAAAAATTAAAATTGGTTATATATACACTTCACAATCTATTTCATTAGAACAAATCAATGAACTGCAAAAAGCTTATTCACATAAATATCAAATTAACTTAAAACTTAAAAATAGAATTGATCCTAAGCTTTTAGGAGGAATTAAAATTGTGATCGATGATATTGTTGTTGATAATACAATTTTAAATCAAATTGAAAAGTTAAAAGAATCAATTTTAAATGATTAATATAATAAATTAAGGAGGATAATATGTCATTAAAACCAAACGATTTAAGTTTAATCATTAAAAAACAAATTAAAAACTTTTCAAAACAAATTTCCACTGATGAAGTTGGAGAAGTTGTCACACTAGGAGATGGTATTGCATTAGTTAGTGGTTTAGATAACGCAAAATTAGGTGAATTAGTTGATTTTGGTCACAATATATTTGGAATGGTTTTAAATTTAGAAGAAGAATTAGTCGGTGTTGTTATTATGGAAGATGATAAAAACATCTCAGAAGGTACAGTTGTAAAAACAACAAACCATGTTATCTCAACACCTGTTGGTGATGAACTTTTAGGAAGAGTAGTAGATGCACTAGGAAATCCAATTGATGGAAAAGGGGAAATAAGTGCAAAAAGATACTCAGAAATTTTTAAAGTCGCACCCGGAATAATGACAAGAAAATCAGTTGATCAACCTCTTGAAACAGGTATTTTAGCAATTGATGCAATGGTACCTATTGGAAGAGGGCAACGTGAACTTATTATCGGTGATAGACAAACCGGAAAAACTGCAATAGCAATTGATACTATTATTAATCAAAAAGGAAAAGGTATCTACTGTATTTATGTTGCCATTGGTCAAAAAAACTCAACTGTTTCACAAATTGTTGAAAACTTAAAAGAAAATGATGCATTAGAATATACAACTATTATTAATGCAAGTGCATCAGAAAAAGCACCATTACAATATATAGCACCTTATACTGGAATTACTATTGCAGAAGAATGAATGTCAAAAGGTAAAGATGTTTTAATTATTTATGATGATTTATCAAAACATGCTGTAGCTTATCGGACATTATCTTTACTTTTAAGAAGACCTCCTGGACGTGAAGCTTATCCTGGTGATGTTTTCTATTTACACTCTCAACTTTTAGAACGTTCAGCTAGATTAAATGAAGAACACGGTGGTGGATCTTGTACTGCACTACCAATTATTGAAACTCAATCAGGTGATATTTCAGCTTATATTCCTACTAACGTAATTTCTATTACTGATGGTCAAATCTTTACTAAAGAATCATTATTTAATAGTGGACAAAGACCAGCGGTGGATGTTGGATTTAGTGTTAGTCGGGTGGGTGGTAGCGCTCAAATTAAAGCTATGAAACAAGTATCTAGTTCTTTAAAATTAGAATTAGCTCAATACAATGAAATGTTAGCTTTTGCACAATTTGGAAGTGATTTAGATGAAACCACCCAAAGAATATTAGAGCATGGTGCAAAAGTATATGAATTTTTAAAACAACCTCAATACTCACCATATTCACAAGTATTTCAATCAATTATGTTATTTTGTATTAAACACAAATTAACTAACCCATTACCAAAAGAATATATTCAAGATTTTAAAAATGATTTACAAACATTTTTTAAACAAGATAAAGCAGCAATCAATTTATTAATTAAATTAACTGAAAAACATGCCTATGATCAAAATATTGAAAAAGAATTAATGACATTATTAAAAGAATTTATTATGTCATTTATTAAAAAAATTCCTAACTATGATCCAAAAGCACATCCAAGTTTTATTAAAGGTGCACAATAGTAATGGCAAATTTACTAAAAATCAAACAAAGAATTAATTCAGTTATAACAACAAAAAAAATAACAAAAGCTATGCAGCTTGTTGCAACTGCAAAATTAGGTCGAACAAAAAACAGTTATAATAACATAATAAACTACTACTCAAGTGTAAAAAACGTTTTTAACAACTTACTTTTACATTCTGATGATATTGAAAACATCATCAATAAAAAACATAAACAAGAACAGCAACAATATAAAACTTTATATATTGTCATCGGTTCAGATTTAGGTTTATGTGGTTCATATAATTCATTTTTAGTTAAAAAAGTAAAAGAAGTAATTGATCAAAATTCATTATTAATTACCTTAGGAACCAAAATCATTAATTCTTTAAAAAAATATGAAGATCAAATTATTCATTCATTTGCAAAAATTGGTGATGAATTAGATTATGAATTAGCACAAGTTATTTCAAAAAAAATCTATGAAACAATTCAAAATATATATGTTAATAAAGTAAATATTATTTATACAGAATACATAAACAGTATTTCAACTGAAACTAAAATAAAACAAATATATCCAATTGTACGAGATGAAGTTGAACAAGTAAGTAATGTTGATTTAAGTATGTATGAACCAAGTGCTCATAAAATCTTAGAATCTTCATTTATTATTTATTTTGAGGCTAGTATGTATCTTGCAATGGCAAATGCTAAATTATCTGAAATGTCTTCAAGAAGAACAGCAATGGAAAATGCAACTAACAATGCTCAAGATTTAATTGAAAACTTAGAACTTGATTATAACCGTTCAAGACAAGCAAAAATAACTGAAGAAATTACTGAAATTATTAGTGGATCAAATTCATAGAAAGGATAATTATGGAAAACAATGATAAAAAACATTATGGTAAAATAGTTCAAATATTAGGACCTGTTGTTGATATTAGATTCCCAAATGATGAAATACCTTTTATAAATAACGCATTAGAATTACATCATGAAGGAAAAAAATATGTTTTTGAAGTTGCTCAACATATC
Organism: Mycoplasma miroungirhinis; assembly: GCF_013008815.1. Classification (GTDB taxonomy): domain Bacteria; phylum Bacillota_I; class Bacilli_A; order Mycoplasmatales; family Metamycoplasmataceae; genus Metamycoplasma; species Metamycoplasma miroungirhinis. The sequence continues at coordinate 543,856 of NZ_CP053097.1, forward strand.
GGAAATAATACCGTTAGAGCAATTAGTATGGATCTTACTTTTGGTCTAAAAAGAGGTATGGATGTTTTAGATACTGGTAAAGAAATTGTAGTGCCTGTCGGAAAAGATATTTTATCTAGAATGTTTAATGTTTTAGGTGATCCTATTGATGATAAACCATTTGATAAAAACAATGCAATTTTAATGCCAATTCATGCACCTGCTCCTTCATATGAAGAACAAAAAACATCAGTCGAAATTCTTGAAACTGGAATAAAAGTTATTGACTTACTAATGCCTTATGCAAAAGGTGGAAAAATTGGATTATTTGGTGGAGCTGGTGTTGGAAAAACAGTTTTAATTCAAGAATTAATTAATAATATTGCCACTCAACACGGAGGAATTTCTGTTTTTGCTGGGGTTGGTGAAAGAACTAGAGAAGGAAATGACCTTTATCACGAAATGCAAGAAAGTGGAGTTATAAATAAAACTGCATTAGTCTTTGGACAAATGAATGAACCTCCCGGAGCAAGAATGAGAATAGCATTTACTGCTTTAACTATGGCTGAATATTTTAGAGATAAAGAAAATCAAGATGTTTTATTATTTATTGATAATATATTCCGTTTCACTCAAGCTGGTTCAGAAGTTTCAGCCCTTTTAGGTAGAATGCCTTCAGCTGTTGGTTACCAACCTACATTAGCAACAGAAATGGGATTATTACAAGAAAGAATAACATCAACTAAACAAGGATCAATAACATCTGTGCAAGCTGTTTATATTCCAGCAGATGATTTAACAGATCCCGCACCTACAACTACATTTACACACCTTGATGCAAAAACAGTTTTAGATCGTAATATTGCTGCATTAGGTATTTATCCAGCAATTGATCCTTTATCATCAGGTTCTAGATTACTTGATCCTAAAATAATTGGAATTGAACATTATAATGTAGCTCGTGGAGTACAAAATATTTTGCAAAGATTTAAAGAATTACAAGATATTATTGCAATTTTAGGAATGGATGAATTATCTGAAGAAGATAAAAAAGTTGTTGCTCGAGCAAGAAGAATTAGAAACTTTTTATCTCAGCCATTTTCAGTTGCAGAAAAATTCTCTGGTTATCCAGGAAAATACATTAAAATAAGTGATACCATTCGTTCATTTAAAGAAATACTTGCAGGAAAATATGATGAAGTTCCCGAAGAAGCATTTTTATATGCAGGAACTATTGATGATGTAATTGCAAGAATGGATACAAACAATGGCTAATAAAATATTTTTATCAATTACAACTCCATATGGTAAATTTTTAGAACAAGAAACAGATATAGTTACTTTAAAAACTACAGAAGGATACATTGGTTTACAAGCAAATCATATTGAATTTATGGGAGCAATTGTAGCAAGTGAACTTTATGTAAATAGTTCTGAAAATAACAAAAAAACTTATTATGTTAATCAAGGAATAGTACATTCTAAGGGAGATAGAGTTGATATAATAGTTAATAATATTTCCGATCAACCATTAAAAGAAATTGAATATAAACCTAACAATACTAAAAACTTTAGTTTTGTTGAGGAACTTAAAATAAAATTAAGAGTAGCTTATAAATAATAATAATTTTAAACCCGGATTTTTCCGGGTTTATTTTTATTTAAAAAAATAGTTTTGCTAAAACTAGAAATTTTGTGTCTTTTATTCAACAATTTTCACTTTTTGCTTTCAATATATATATATATATATAATTTTAATTAAATACTAAAAATATTGGGGTATTTAATGATTCAAAAAGAAAAATTAATAGTTTGAGCATTATATGATGATGCTGAAAGTTCGTATAAAAATAGTATAAAAGATTTTAATAATAAAACTCAACCTTACCAATTAGAAGTTCATTCTATCGGTATAAATGATATCGAATTTAAAAAAAATAAATTATATCATTATCATAGAATTGACTTATCTATAACTAATTTTGATCTTTTTCAACAATTAAATCTATTACCCAAACCTGATATTATTTTAGCTTCTCCTCCTTGTGAGTCCTGGAGTAGTGCTGATTGCGATGGAAGAATGTTTAGAGGACTTGATAGTGAAGGTAATTGAATAGTTAAAAATTTTGCATATTATGATGAATACAACAAAAGAAGTCATCCAGTGAAGAGAAGATATTTTAATCAAAAAGAAAGATCCCGACTAATGGGAGAAGGTACTATTGGCGCAACAATTATGATAATAAAACATTTCAATCCAAAAGTATGAGTGATTGAAAACCCTAAAACTTCGAAAAGCTGAGATTTTCAAGAAAAACATTGAGCATTTGAGGGTTTTATGAATCTAACATATTATGCTTCCTATGATGATAATTTCAGTCTTAAACCAACCATATTTAAATCTAACATCGAACTTAATTTAAAAACCAATAAACCCTATAAAACAAATTCTAATCATATGGCAAAAGGTTCTTATTCAAAAAGAAGTTCCATACCATTAAATCTAATAAAAGATATTGTAATAGATTCAATTGAATATATAAATAAAATTAAAGGAAATAAAAATGAGAGAAAATAGTGTGAATTTTGAAGAAAAATTAAGAGAAAATGGTTATTTAACCAGTTGAAATATTGGTACAGGTATTGATTTATATTTTGATAAATTTATAAATTGGGCTAATAACAATGATTTAGTGCAAAAAATGGAAAATAAAAATAACTTTAATATTAATCTTTCTAACAAAGTTACTGAAAATAACAAAAAAACTTCCTTTGCTTTTTTTGAAGTTGATAAAAATGTTGTTGTTTACAACGATAATGAAAAAACCAAAGGAATTAGTGATTCAACCTATATACAATGTTTTAGAGTATTAAGTGCTCTAAATTTTGGTATCTATAATAGTGATGAAAAAAAATTTACTATTGATAAAGACAAAATATTAGATTTAAATAAATTAAATAAAAGAGAAAAACAAGAACGTAAAATAGTTAAATGAATTTGTGAATCACTACAAGACATAGGCCAAAATTATAACGATAAATTATCAACATTTTTAAACATTAATCAATCACAAATTGAAACTATATCAGACATTAAGAAATTTGAAGTATATATTAGTTTTTTAAAAGAATTCATATTACAACAAGTTGATGCAATCAAAAAATACAAAATAACCACATCCAAATTAATGATAAATATGATCGTTTAGTCTACTTAACTATAGCAAGATCAATTATTAAAAAAAGAAATCTTAATGTTGATAGTAGAATTGAAAAATATTTTTATTCAAAAAAATTTAATTCAGGAATAAAAAATTTAATAAATGATAATAGCGATGAAATAAGCACTTCAGAATTAAAAGCATCCAAAGATTTAATTTCAATTTTCAATAAAAGTATTGAATTTTTAAAGAATTTTATTGATATAACAAGTAATGAAGTGTATGAAGTAGCCTATAAACCTATTAATGAGCAAATAGAAAAATATTATACGGATAAACAAAAATGATTAAAACAATCAAGAGCACAAATAGATTCTTTTAAATATATAGATTCATCATCTATGAGTGTTGGAAAATTATTTAATACTATTATAGGAATAGAAGGTGATGATAAAAGAAATGGTGTGATTTATCAAATACCTATTTTTCAAAGAGATTATACTTGATCATTAGACCTGGTTTTATCTTTATTAGAAAATATTGAATCAAATTCCAACAAATACATTTTTTTAAATACTATCATTGTAACTGAAAAAAAAGATTGCAATAGTGATGCTAAATGTCATAACCTAGTAGATGGGCAACAAAGAATTTTTAGTTTGATTCTTATTGGTCTTGCAATTATTAAATATAAAGTTTCTCAAAATCTTCCTATAGATAGTAATTTAATCAATTTAATGCAAAAATCAAATAATAGTTACAAAATCGAAAAATATTTTAAAAATGCAGAAAAACGTGCTGACTACGAAACATTAATACAATTTATTAAGTCAAAAAGACAAGAAGATATAAAAAAAGAGGATGTAAAAAAACAAAATAAAATTGATAAATATCTAATTGCATTAATTAAGCATATACATAATAACACTATAAAGAATCCAAATTATATTGATAATTTAGAGCAAAATTTATTACACCATACATTTATTAATCGTGTTATATTAAGTGATGTTGATGAAAATGATGTTTTTTTAAATTTAAACAAAAATTCATTACCATTAAACGCATTAGATTTATTTAAATCATACATATATTCATTAGCAATTGATAAATGTAAATTAGAAGATGAAAAACAAATCCATGATTTTATTAGTCCATTAATCAATGAATTTAAGTTTTTTTACATTAAGGATAAAAATAAGAATAACATTTTAGACGAGAAATTAATTTATGATTTTGCCCGTAAAATGTCATTTCATTTATCAAATAACATTGATGAAAAAAGTGAATTAAAAACTGATGCAAAAATTTATCTGTATTTAAAAAACTCTCTTGATTATTTAATTAAAATTAATTCAATTAACAGTAATGAAATTTCTAAATATGCTATTGAAAAGGCTTTTAGTAACATGATCGAATTATTTAAAGAATGACAATTTATTAGTTCAGGTAAATACCAAATAATGTGTAAATATTCATTTAAAAAAGGTGAAAACTTTAATGATTCTTACTTATGACACGCTGTCTACGGTGCAACATACGGATTTTCTCTAGACATTCCAACAAGTATAATTTGAACATTATTGGAAAAATATCACCAAAAAGGAATATTTGATGGTAGACGTTTTTTTGGTAAAGAATTAGAAGAAAAATATAAATTAGTTAATGAACTAATGCAATATCTTAAGGAAATAGAAAAAGCTATTATTCTTTGAAAAAACTTTACTTTCAAAGGAGATTCCCGTACTATATCAGCATTTAAAATTGCCTCAAAAATTAATATCGAATCAGAAGATAGCTATAATTCCATTCAAGACTTTATTCAAGATTTAAATTTAAAAATTATTGGTACTACTAACTCTTTAAGTAACGAACAAATAAAAGGACTTTTCATAAAAGAAGTAGTTGATAAAGAAGAAGATGATGAAGAAATAAAAGAAGCTGATGCATTAAGTGAAAAATTACAAACAAATAATAATTTAAAAACTTTTTACCATATGAGATATCATTTTATTGAAGAAATTGAGAAAAACCCCAAAATTTTGTGTAATCCTATAAGCAATATTTCAATTAATGGTGCAAATAATTTTGACTATAAATTATCTGACATACATTATGACCATGATATGCCAATTAAACTTAGTACAGAATATAAAGAAATATTAAAAGACAACCCTAAATTTTATGATGAATCTTATGAAGAAACAGTTCAATTAATTGGAAATGGTAAATTACTTTGGTCACTATCAAATAAAACAAAATCAAATTTTGTTCCATATATAAAACATCTAACAGAAAAAAATAAAGATTTGTATTCTTTACGTAAATTCCAAAACATAAATGACTATATAGAAGAATATGATAAATGAGTAGAAGCTGTAGAAACAGAATCCTTAAAAATGTGTAAAACATTATACACATACTATAAAAATAAAAAATAATTATTACTAAATTAAACAAAACAAAAAGTAGACTAATTTACACATTGTCTATTTTTTAGTGTAAAAAGGCTTTTTATGAAAAATTTAATTTTAAAATAATTCTGAATAATATTTCATTTTAAAATTTTTGTTTTATGTAATAGTAGTACAAATATTATTTTTTGTATTTTTAAAATTTCCATTATTTTTAAATCACAAATAATATAAAATTAATTTACTATTGTTGTCTATACACTTAAACAATCTTATATCTTGAAATCTAAATATGGTAAACAATCTAAATAACATTTTAATTAATATTAATTTAATTTACTTTAAGTAATATTTTAATTTAAATTAAATTTTTATTTAAAAGTTATTTAACAATTCATTAATGAACATAAAATCAATAATTTTATCAAAAATCATTAGTTTTTTTGTTATTTTAATTTTGTTATGAAAATTTAAATATATAATTATAAATATATTATTTATGAAAATTTAAGGAGAAAATATGAATAAATATAATGGGACAGTTGATGCCGAATACGATTTAATTGTAATCGGAGCAGGTCCTGGTGGATATTTAGCTGCTGAAGAAGCTGGAAAACACGGATTAAAAAGCTTAATTATTGAAAAAGTATACTGAGGTGGTGTTTGTTTAAACGTTGGATGTATTCCTACTAAAGCTCTTTTACATGCAGCAGAAGAATTTCATAAACTTTCAACAGGAAGTTTAGAAGCATTAGGATTTAGTTATGATAAAACAACAGCAAAATTAGACTGAACTAAATTAAATGAACAAAAATCTAAAACTGTTAATAAATTAACAAGTGGTATAAAAATGTTAATGAAAGGATCAAAAGTTGATGTTGTTCAAGATACTGCAGAATTTTTAGATAGTCACACTGTAAAAGCAAATGATAAAGTATACAAAGGAAAATACATGATCTATGCTATGGGTGGACACTCAAGAAGATTAGATTTACCAGGATTTGAAGAAGCATATAAATTAGGTAAAGTAGTAACTTCAACAAGTTTAATTAATTATCCTACACAACCTGAAACATTAACAATTATTGGTGGAGGAGTTATCGGAGTTGAATTCGCACAAATATTTGCTAATGCAGGAACAAAAGTTACAATTCTACAAAACTTAGATCGTGTTGTTGCTCAATTAGATAAAGATGTAACAGATGAATTACAAAAACACTTAAAATCAAAAGGTGTAGAATTTATATTCAATACAACAATTAAAGCATTTGAAAATGATGAAGTTGTTTATGAAAAAGATGGACAAGAATTAAGAATTAAATCAGATGTTGTTTTAGCATCAGTTGGACGTGTTCCAAACACAGGATTTATTTCAGAAACAGGTGTTGAATTAGGTGCAAGAGGAGAAATTCTTGTAAATGATATGATGCATACAAATGTTGAAAATGTTTATGCAATTGGTGATATTACAGCTCAAAATATGTTAGCTCACGTTGCATATAAACATGCATTAGTTGCTGTATATGACATTTTAAGAAAAGAAAATAAAACTCAAAGAATGATTACATTTAATCCAAATACAGTTCCAGCATGTATTTATACAGATCCAGAAATTGCTAATGTAGGATTAACAGAAGCTAAAGCAAAAGAATTACAAATTCCACATATTGCTGCAAAATACCAATATGGATTTGTAGGAAAAGCTATTGCTGCACACAAAGACTACGGATTTTCAAAATTAATTATTCATCAAGAAAATGGAAAAATTTTAGGTGCTGAAATTATTGGAGCTAATTCAACAGATATGATAGCAGAAGTTGCTTTATTAATGGACAAAGAATTAACAGTGTTTGATTTAGTTGATACAATCCACCCACACCCAACATTTAACGAAATCATTTGAGAAACAGCTCGTCAAGCAGTTCATAAATTAGGGAAATAGATAAAAAATAGAAAGTTGCATAAGCAACTTTTTATTTTGCTAATTTTACTTACACAGCACTCAAAATAAACCCATAAAGCATAATTTTTATTAAGTTTTAAGTTTAGAATTAAGAAAATATTTTCTAAAATTATATAATTTTATTATGTTAGAACCTAATACAATTGTAGAAATCAAAAACTTAACTTTCAAATATACAACAAAACAAAAAAATAATGATTTAGAAATTTCCCATATCAAAATTCCTGAAAATAAAATTATTTCACTTTTAGGACCTTCAGGATCAGGAAAAACAACACTTTTAAATATTATTCTTGGTTTTTTAAAACCATCCCAAGGAGAAGTAATAATAAAAAATAATCCAGAAACTCACGAAATTGCTTATATTATGCAAGAAAACTCAGTATATGAAAGTGTAAATGTCTTTAATAATATTTTTTTAAGTGCAGTAAATAGTACAAAATGAGTAGTTGAAACGCGAATTAATTATTTTCATAATTTATATAACAATAGTCCAGAAAAAGTTACTCAAAAAGCTTGAAATTCTTTAGAAAATTATCAAAAATCAACTATTTTTGATTCTCAAAATCATAGATGAAAAAACATATTAAACTCAAAGTGAAAATATTTAGAATTAATTTTTAGTTTTATATTTAATACTACTATAAAAAATAAATTAAAAATTATTATTCAATCAAAACTCAAAAAACTTTTTAAAAATGAATTAAACTCTATTGCAAAAAAATTAGACATTGATGAATTATTAACTAAAAATGTAAATGATTTATCAGGAGGGCAAAAACAAAGAGTTGCTTTTGCAAAAGGAATTATTAAAAAAACTCAGCTGGTTTTAATGGATGAACCTTTTAGTGCATTAGATGCAAAAATTAAAGAATCAACTATACAATGGCTACTAAAAATTAAAAAAGAATTCAATTTAAGTATTATTTTAGTTACTCATGACCAAAGAGATGCAATAAATATAAGTGACCAAATTATCTTATTAAATAAAGGAAAAATACAACAATTTAGCACAAGCGATCAACTTTATTATGATCCTAATAATATCTTTGTTGCTAAATTTATAGGATCACCAGAAATTAATTTTATAAAAGAAGATGAAAACTTTTCTTATTACATTAGACATAATAAAATGCAAGTAACTTTAGATGAAAATGGAAAATATAGTGTTATTTTCAAAAAACATTTTGGTGATTTAATTTTATACACAATCAAAGTAAATGAGACTTTAAACTGAAATATCATCTTACAAAATGCAGATATAGATATTAATAAAAAAATTAACATATTATATGATGAAAAAGATTTAATAAAATTTGATAAACAAGGACAAAGAGTTTATGAAAAATAAAATTAAGAAATTAAATTATAAAAAAATACTTTCATCCTTTTTATTTTTATTTCCTTTATTATTAGCAATTTTATTATTTACTATTATTCCTATTTTTAAAATTATTTTTGAATCATTTGTATATTTTCCTAATGAAGATAATTTGACAATTAAAGCAGTAGGAACACACAATTATAATGATGTTTTTAATGATTCAGCCTTTAATGATGCAATAAAAAACTCAACTATTGTTTTATTTTTAGGTACATCCATTTCTTTAATACTTGCTTTATTTTTTTCAATCATAATTGAATCAATCATTTCTAAAATCTCTAAAACAATATTTTTATCACTGCTTTATTCACAATTCTTTTTATCATCGTTTTCAGTTGGATTATCTTTTACTGTTTTATTTGGAGACAAAAATTTATTTTTTAAGTTTTTTAATTTAGATAATACTCGTTTTGTTGGAGGACAAAACCCACTTCCTATTTGAATTTATTATACTTTTTTTCAAATCTGAAGATCACTTCCTTTTAATATAGTTTTAATTTCATCTGGAATTAGAAGAGCAGATAATAAATATTGAAAATTAATAAAATCAGATAAAATTTCACTTTTTCAAAAAATCAGATTTGTTTATTTTAATGAATTATCTAAAAACTTTTTTTCAATTATTTTAACTAATTTTATTTTTTCATCATTAATATTACCTGAAGCAATTTTAGGAAGTAGTTATAATTATAAATTTAATCACGGACATACATTAACTAGTTATATTTTAGGTTATTTTGATCATAGTGTAGGAGTTATTACTGAATATAAACCTGAAAAAGGATATGCTGCGTCATTTCTTGCGCTTTTATATTTAATGTTTTTAATTGTTTTAGTATTTGTTTTAAAACCAAATAATCTTAAAAAGGAATTTCTATTTTTTAAAAAAATATTTAATAAAATAAAAAGGAAAATGAATAAAAATGCTTAAAAAAATAGTTTGAGAAATTTTAAAATTTTTATTAATAGGAATACTTGTTGTTGTTATTTTATTTCCTGTTTATTATTTATTTGTTATATCACTTAAAACACGTTTATCAATAAGCGAAGATAAAGCATCTATTTTAATTGAAGAATGACAATGATCTAATTTTTTCAATGTTATTGCACTTGATTTTTGAAAAGCTCTTGGTTTTACTTTAATTGTTGCTGTAATTTTAATTTTATTAAGAATATTTATTTTTTCTTTTGCAGTTATCGGACTTTTAAAATTAAATGACAAATGACAAAAAATATTTTTATATTTCTTTTTAATTATTAGTTTAATTCCAGAATTTACGATTTATTTAAGTTTATTGCAATTTTTAGTAGGTTTAAAAATACATAAAACTTTTTTTGCTTTAACAACAAATTCATTATTTTCATTTTTTCTATTTACATATATTTTTAATACTGCAAAAGCTATACATAAAAATAAAAACAAGTTGATTATTAATGACCATTTAAAATGACATCATAAATTAATTTATGTATATTTTCCTAAATTAAAATTAGCATTTTTATTATTAATAATTTTTTCATTTTTAACAGCTTGAAATGATTATTTATGACCTACATACATTTTAAATAACAGAGAAGAAAAAAATATAACATTGTGGTTTATAGGCCTTAATTCAATTAATGAAGAAAGTACTCCAAATTTAGCAGCAGCAGGTGCTTTTATATCTATTTTAGTTCCACTATGTGTTTATTGAGTATTTTCAACAAAAATAAGAAAATTTAACTAGTTATTATTAATTTCATATTTCTAAAAATAGTTTAAGATTTATAATTTATTTATACCTAAATTTTTCAAACAATTTAGGTTAAAAAAGAGAAAGAAAGAGAAAGGAAAAAATGAAAAAATTAAATAAAATAAAAACTTTATTATATTTATCAGGAGCAGTAGTTTCAATAGCTACAACCGCTGCTCTTGTTTCATGTACAACCCCTGCAAAAGAAAGTGAAACTGTTAAATTTTCATTTGCTCAAGGTGCAGATTGACCATTACCAAGAACATTAAGTCAATTAACTGATTATTACAACAAAACACACGCAGACAAAGAAAATTTCAAAAAAGTTGAATTATTAACACAAGACAAAACTAAAACATATTCTGAATTAAAACTAGCTCAAAACATAAGAGAACAATACAAATCAGGACAATCTGAAGATGTTCCTAACATATTTTTAGGAAATCAAGCAGGTGCTTATATTATGAATCAAAATGGTATCCTTTTAAACCTAAATAACCAAGGAATTAATAAAGAATTATTTGCTAGCAAAATAGCTGATAAACACAGTATTTTACCTGGTGAAACAGATCATAATCGTCTTTATAATATTCCGTTAAGTAATTTTGATGAAGATGCAACAATTTTTAACCTAGATTTAATGAATTTAATTTTTAATTTAATTAAAGAAGGTAAAGGAACTGTTGATGAAAATTCAGAAATTTATAAAGAAGCTCTTGTTGCTTCAAAAACAGGAAATAGCGTGCCTTCATTTAGTATTTTTAGTGCTTTAAGACTAAAAAAAGCAGATGCTTTTGCTAATTTACATGTAAATGATGAGACATTTAGTTCTATTCAATCAATTAGAGAATTTAGTAAAGAATTTTATGATGGAGTAGAAATTGATGAATCAAAAGTTACTGATGATACACTTGATGGAGAAATTCTTTCAATTGATTATCAAAAAGGTACTTTTTATAAAGAATTAAATGCACTTGAAGATAATGAATCTAATTTTGTTCAAAATGAAAATGGAAAATAGAATATCCTATTTTAACTAATAAAAAATTAGAAGATGGTATTAAACAACTTTGAAAAGAATACAATGATACTGCTGCACAAACAAGTGTTAAAAAAGGTAATGATGAAAAAACTTTTTATTCAGTTCAATATTTAGATTTAAGTCCATCAAAATTAAACTGAACAGCTTTTCATCCAGTACAATGAAAAAATGCTATTGCTTTTGGAGTTAGTGTAGGTTATGGTTCATTACAAAAACCACAAGATATTAAATCAAAAACAGATGCAGAATTACCAAAAATTTTAAAATATGCACAAAGAGGAGATGTTGTTTACAAACCTCAAATTACTAAAGGTCGTAAGGACAAAGACATTAAAATCTTTAATGAAGGTGGATCAAGTATTATCCCTATTAAAAAATCATTTGATAGAGAAAATAAAGCAACTACAATTTATATTAATTGATTATACACAGGAAAAAATGATGTTTTAAAACCTGGTGAAATGGAAGATAACTGACTTACAATAGCTAAAATAGCAGGTTATGCACTTCCTTTAAAATCAGTTATGACAGAAGAAAACGTTGAATTTATTAATAAATTGCAAAAACAATATTTACAAAGAGTTGAAGAATTAGAAAATAAATTAGAATTGAATTTAAAAGGTTCTGGATCATTTGATGATCAAAAACTAAAATCAATAACTCAAGCGAAAATAAAAGCACACGCTGGATTAACTAATGAAGAACAAAAAGAATATGAAGATTCAATTGCTTATTATAATAAATTAGAAAGCGCAAAAATTAGTATTCAATCAGTTTTAGGTTTCTTAAACAGTAATACACAAAGCGAAAATGTTCCTCAAAATGAAAAAATAGGAAATGTGTTTAAAATAATTGATGAGGATTTATTAAATACTACAAAAGAAGGTTCTGAACAAAAAACAACTACACCTGAAGAATTTTACAAAGAAATTCAAGACATTTTAAAATAAAGATAATATACAAAAATTAGCACTTGTTTGCTAATTTTTGTATAACTTATTTTCATTAATTATATAATAATATTATTAATAGAAAAAGGATGAATATGAAAAAAAGAATTGTTATAAGTGAACAAGATCCCGAAGTTTTAAATGGTCTTAGACAAATGACCGAACATTTAAAAGCTAAAAATTTAGATCCTATTTTAGTTGAATTAATAAAAATGAGATCATCACAAATTAATCAATGTGCTTTATGTTTAGAAACACATTGTCAATATGCTTTAGAGGCAGGTGAAACACAAGAAAGAATATTTTCACTACCTGCATGAAGAGAATCTGTTTTATTTACCGAAAAAGAGAGAATAGTTATTAAAATGACTGAAGAAATAACTAATATTTCTAAAGATGGATTAACTGATGAAACATATGAAGAATTAGCAAAATACTTTAATGATGATGAAATTGTTTCATTAATTATGACAGCAATTTCAATAAACACTTGAAATAGAGTTGCTATTGTTGCCAAATTAGGAAAAAAATAAAGTAGTATTAAACTTACTAAAAAATTAAACTCGAGCCAAAGTGTTCGAGTTGAATTTTTTATCCTAGTTTATTTATATTACACAACTTTTTTTATTTTAAATTTTTACAGGCCAGTTAATATTCTAATAATTATTTCTTTAATTGCAACTTTATCAAAGAATGTTTTATTTTCTAAATTTTTAGATGATAAAAACCTAATCACTCTTCTTTTATTCCTTTAAGCCTTGGTGAACCAGAAATTTCTTTATATTCATTTTCTATTTTTTTGAATATTGAATTAACCATTTCTTTTAAAGTTTCTTTTTTAGATGAACAAGAAATGGCTATGAAAGGCATTGTAGATGATGCTAAAATTGGTAAAGATATAAAATAATATTTTTTTGAATTTTTATTATGTTTCCTAACTATATTGTTTTATTCCAGCTTTTTTTTGAAATCACTTAATTTAAACATAAATATCACAAAAAATACACTTATAAGTGTAAAATTTAATTTTTGCAAATAAAAAGTTGCAGATTAACTACAACTTAAAACTATGTAAATAACTTTTTGTATTCTGAATAACCTAATTCATCCATCTTATCATAAGGAATAAAATCTAAAGCAGCTGAATTTATACAATATCTTAGTCCACCTAATTCTTTTGGTCCATCGTGAAATACATGACCTAAATGTGAATCTGCATTTTTTGAACGTACTTCGGTTCTTAACATTTTATGCGAAGTGTCTTCAAATTCCGCTAACATATCTTTTGAAATAGGTTTACTAAATGCAGGTCAACCACATCCTGAATCAAATTTATCTACTGACATAAAAAGTGGTGTTCTATCAACAATATCAACATAAATACCTTTTTCAAAATGGTGATCATATTCATTTTCAAAAGGTTTTTCAGTGTAAGATTCTTGTGTTACTTTATACTGTAATTCTGTTAATTCTTTTAATCTTTTTTCTTTATCTAGCATAATAACCTCTTACCAAATTTTACAATATTTAATGTGTATTTATTTAAACAATTTTTTAATTCATTTTAATTTATTTTCAGTATGTGGAGCAAATTGTAATTTAATATTTTTTAACAATCATTTTTTATAATAACTTTGCTCATAACTAAATGATTTGAAACCAGCATAACCTCTACTCTTACCATGACCTGAGTTTCCTATACCACCAAATGGTAAATTATAATTACTTATAAAACTTAAACTATCATTAATAGAAAATGTCCCTGTTTGAGCATATTTAAAAACATTTTTAATAAATTTTTTATCTTTTGAATAAACATAATAAGCAAGTGGTTTTTGTATTTTTGTTAAAAAATTAATTAATTCTTGGTCATTTTTATAAGTTATTAAAGGTAAAAAAGGGCCAAAAATTTCTTCTTCCATTATTTTAGAATCAACTGAAGCTTCAAAAACTACTAATTGAGCTTCTTGAAGTAAATTATTAGAAAGTTCATTTAGTCTATTTTTATGATTTTGATTAATTATTGAAGCTATTTCTTGTTTATTTATTAATGTTTTATTTAATAAAGTTAATTTTTCAATTACTAAATCTTTTATATCATTATGAACTAATAAAAAATCAGGAGCAATACATACTTGACCAAAATTAATCATTTTATTTAAAAATATATTTTCAAAGGAATAATCTAAATTAGTGTTTTTATCAATAATAGTAGGACATTTCCCACCTAATTCCAATATAGTAGGTGTTAATTTTTCTGCTGCTTTTGAAGCTACTATTTTACCTACTGATGTACTACCTGTAAAAAAGATTAAATCAAATTTTTGATCTAATAATCATTTTGAAGTTTCTAAATCACTTGGAGCACAATATATAATATTTGAATCAAAATTTTGATTTATTAGATTTATTAAAAATTCACTAGAATAAGCTGAAATCTCTGATGTTTTTAAAATTATTCTATTACCTGCAGCAATTGCTGAAATTAAAGGAGAAATAGTTAAATAAATCGGAAAATTTCACGGACTTATAATTAAAACTTGACCTAATGGTCTAAAAATAGTTTGAGATTTTGAGCCAAATAAATAAAAAGGTGTTTTTACTTTATTTCATTTAGTTCATTTTTTAATATTCTTAATTGCAAAATCAATTTCTTTATATATTAAAGCAATTTCAGTAACAAAAGCTTCATTTTTGTGTTTATTTAAATCATTTAGCAATGCTTTAAAAATATTTTCTTCATTTGCTTTAATTAGTTTTTTTAATTTAATTAATAATTCTTTACGTTTATAAATATCAATCGGTTGATTAAGTAAATTTCTTTGGTTTATATATATATCTTTCATATATTAATTTTATAGATAAAAATAAAACTTTGTAAAAACAAAGCCTTATTCTTAATATTTATCTTTTGCTCTTTGAAAATTTATTTCGTTTTTCTTATAAAAACTCTCTAAAATTTCATTTTCAGTTAAACCAATTGTTAGTGCTAATCCTAAGTATAATGAATAAACATTTTTTAATGTTTCTTCTGTTAATTCTACAAATAATTTTGTTGCAGCTTGATAAACTTCTGATAATTGCATACTAAAATTATCGTGTAATTTAATGGGATCTATAAATGGAGTGACATTATTTCTTACACAAATGCTACTTAAAAAATGAATTCCATCTGCATATTCTTCTAAAAGGGCTTGTTTATTAATATTTTTATGTACTTTTCAATACTTAAATTCCTGAACTTCGTTTGCAAATTCACTAATTTCAACTATTAAAGCAATAATAATTTTGGTTTTTAAATTATTTTCATCAGGTGAAATATTTTTAGCAAAACTTTCATCTAAATCTTTTTGTAAATTAAATACTCTTGTTAAATCCATAACTTAATTATAGAGCATTTTTATTTTATGAACTCATTTAAATAAAATACATTAAATTACAAGTGATAAATTTAAAATAAATCTAAAAAAATGATTTGTTAATCTTATATAGATAAAAATTCTATTAAAATTTTGTTGTATAATTAATTTTATGCCCGTGTGGTGAAATGGTAGACACAGTTGACTCAAAATCAACCGAAGAAATTCATGCTGGTTCGAGTCCAGTCACGGGCACCAATTAATACTTATTAAAGTTTAATTTAGTATTAGATAGATAATTTTTTTCTAAATAAAGAATTTTTATTAAATAAAATTTTTTTTATGTATAATATTAAAGCATTAAAAAATGCCCGGATGGCGGAAATGGTAGACGCAAGGGACTTAAAATCCCTCGGTGGCAACATCGTGCTGGTTCAAGTCCAGTTCCGGGCACCATTATAAGCGCCCTTAGCTCAGCAGGTAGAGCAAATGGCTTTTAACCATTGGGTCAGAGGTTCAAATCCTCTAGGGCGTACCATCAATATATTTGACCTAAAAGAGAAATTTTTCTCTTTTTTTTATTTTTTAATGAGTTTAATAAGTTATTTATTAATGCTTTTTTACTAAGCATTATAATTATTATTAGGAGTTAATCATTTTAGAAAATTAATTAAATAATAATTAATAATTATTAAACTAAATGTTAAACTTCTAATAATATAGGAATATGTTAAATTCAAAGTATAAATATTATTATGTAATACTTGAATTTTATAAGGAGAATGAAATGAAAAAAATAGCAAAATATTTAATTATTGAAAAATTAGAAAATAATTTATATTACTTAAGAATGACACCTGAAATGCAAGATGATATAGGAATAATTGGATTTTTAAAATTCATCAACACAGATAAAACCGAATTAAAAGCAAAAGATGAATTTGCAGCTCTAGAAGCTTCAAAAGCTATTTCGACTTTAAAAATGCCAGTCGATGCTAAGGTTGTAGAATGAAATAAAGAAGCAATTGAAAATCCTAAATTAATAACTTCAGCTGATGATAGCAAAAACTGAATTATGAAATTAAGTAATATTGATGAAAAAGTTTTTGCTGCCTTAGAAGACTTTTAATATGTGAAATAATAATATTCAAAACTTAAAACAATTAAATCAATTGATAAATGAAGCAGATGCAATAGTATTAGGAATTGGTTCTGGAATGACCAGTGCGGATGGAATAGGTTATACTGGTTCAAGATTTGAAGCTAATTTTGGCGATTTTATTAAAGAATTTGGATTTTTAGATATGTTACAAGCTAGTGTTTATCAATTTGATAACATACAAAATTATTGAGCTTTTCATAGTAGATTTATGGAACTTAATTATTTTAATCAACCTGCAAGCATTAGCTTTTTAAACTTAAAAAAATTTTTAGAAGATAAAAATTTCTTTATAATCACAACCAATTCAGATAATACATTAGAAGCTGCTGATTTTGATCAAGATAAAATATTTTATTTACAAGGTAAATATAATTTATTGCAATGTAGTTTAATGTGTCATAACAAAAGATACTCAAATGATAGTGCAGTAAAAGAAATGATTAAAAAACAAAAAGATATGAAAGTTCCGCTTGAATTAATACCAAGATGTCCCGAATGTGGTCTTTTTTTAGAAGTAAATAAAAGACTAAAAGGTAAGGGAATGGTAGAAGATGAACAATTTTTTATTGAAAAAAAACGTTATTGAGATTTTATTAAAAAATATAAAGATAAAAAAATATTGTTTTGAGAAATAGGTGTAGGTTTTTCAACTCCAATGTTAATCAAACAACCATTTTGAGAAATGACAAAAGGATATAAAAATTCTTTATACATAGCAATGAATAATCGTTCATATCGACTACCTAATGAAATTAAAAGTAGAACAATTGTAATAAATACAGATATAAAAGAATCAATAGAAACTTTATTAAAGGAAAAATATGATATTAGTAGAACCAATTAGAAATGGAAAATACATCAAAGATGGTGCATATTGACTTGCAATCCAAATATGAGCTGTAAATCACTTAAAATTAGATGATATTATTGTATTTCCCAATGTCGCAGATCCTCATGTTCAAATAGGTTATTTCCAAAACCCCGAAGTTGAAGTAAACTTTAAATATTTAAAAGAAAAAAATATTGAAATAGTACGTAGAAACACAGGTGGAGGAGCAATATATATAGATTCAAATTCAGTTGGTGTATGTTATTTAATACCTTATAAAGAAAATGAATCAATTATTGGAAATTATGCAAAATTTTATGCACCAACAATTGAATTTTTAAAAGAATTAGGTGCAACAAATGTAACTCAATCAGGTAAAAATGATTTAACAATCGACGGAAAAAAAGTTTCAGGTGCTGCAATGATGTTAATAAATGACGTCATTTATGGTGGAAACTCTTTACTTTATAATGTTGATTACGATGCAATGATTAATATTTTAAATCCTAATAGAAAAAAAATAGAAGCAAAAGGAATTAAATCAATCAGACAAAGAGTTGCAGCACTAAGTGATTATTTTTATGATGAATATAAAAACTTAGATATTTTTGAATTTAAAGATCTAGTTATTAAAAAATTATTTAAAACAGATGATCTTTCAAAAATCAATCGTTATGAACTAACAGAAAAAGATTGATCAGAAATTGATCAATTAGTACAAGAAAAATACAAAAATTGAGATTGAACTTTTGGTTTAAGTCCTCGTTACTCATACAATAGAGATGCAAGATTATCAATTGGAACTGTTAATTTTTCATTAGAAGTAGAAAATGGAAAAATTGATAAATTTAAAATTTCAGGTGATTTTTTCACTAAAAAAGATATAACAGATTTAGAACAAAGTATTTTAAATACTAAAATGAAACGTGAAGATTTAACTTTAGCTTTTGAAAAAGCAAATTTACAAGATTACTTTTTCAATGAGTTAAATGTAAAAGATATTGTCGATACTATTTTGGATGATAGTGAATAAAAATAATAAATATAAACAATTATTAGAACCTTTTTATATAAATAATTTTAAGTTAAAAAATCGATTTGTACTTTCTCCAATGACTTTACATTTAACAACTAAAGACGGAAAAATGACTCAAGAAGAAATTGCTTACGCAAAAAGAAGAGCATATTCTGCACCTTTGCAAATTACAGGTGGAGCATATATTGATGATTTTGGACAATTATTTGAGTATAGTTATAGTGCAAAAAGTGATGAAGATATTAAATCATTAGCTCAATTAGCAGCTGCTATGAAAACTAGTGAAAATAAAGTCATTTTACAATTAGCACATGCAGGAAAATTTTCAAAAGCTTCATTAAATAAATATGGTTACACATATGGACCTTCATATGAAAAACATCATTGACCTTTTGAACATGAAGTTTTTGAAATGTCAAAAGAACAAATTAAAGATGTTGTTTTAGCATATCAAAAAGCAACATTAAGAGCAATCAAAGCGGGTTTTGATGGGGTTGAAATATCAATGGCTCAAAAATTATTAATTCAAACATTTTTTAGCCAAATTATTAATAAACGTAGCGATGAATATTCTTCTCAAAATTTTGAAAATCGTTGCAGATTAGCACTAGAAATAGTCAAAGCAATTAGACAAACTATTAATGAAAATGCACCACAAGATTTTATTTTTGGTTTCCGAGCAACACCAGAAGAAACTTATGGTAGTGAATTAGGTTATACAATTGATGACTTTAATAAATTAATGGACTTAATTATTAAAGAAGGTGCAATTTCGTATTTAGCAATTGCCAGTTGAGGACATAACATTTATTTAAATAAGGTACGTTCAGAATCAAAATTTAAAGGTGAACTTGTTAATAAAGTAGTGTATCAACATATCAATCATAAAGTCCCTGTAATAGCAAGTGGAGGTATTAATACGCCCCAAAAATGTTTAGATGCTTTAAAATATAGTGATTTAATTGGTCTTAGTTCTGTTTTTGTTGCTGATCCTGAATTTGTAAGTAAAATTGAAAATGATGAAATAGATAAAATTAACTTAAAAATTACTCAAGATCAATTACTTGATTTAGCTATTCCACAACATTCCTTTTCAGGTGTTGTTAATATGTTTGGTTATTGTGAAACAATACCTAATGAAACAATGAATGCATTAGAAAATAATGCAAATAATAATTAAAGTATCACCCTCAGGCGATACTTTTTTTTAAAAACCAACACTAGTTGGTAGGTCAAAAAGATATGGCAGGGGATACAGGATTCGAACCTGTAACCAAGGGTTTGGAGTCCTTTGCTTTGCCGTTAAACTAATCCCCTATAAGAAGCAAATTATTTTGCTATCTTAAAATAACAGACGTCTCCATCTTGCATTAAGTAATTTTTACCTTCAAGTCGCATTTTACCTGCTTCGTGAGCTTGTTTTTCACCACCACAAGCTATATAATCTTCATAACTTATTACTTCAGCTTTGACGAATTTCTTTTCAAAATCTGTATGAATAATACCAGCACATTGACTTGCGTTTTGTCCATTTTTAAATACTCATGCACGTGTTTCTACTTCTCCAGCTGTAAAATAAATTTTTTGGTCTAGTAAATAAAAACTTTTTCTAATTAATGTATCTAATCCACTATATTCTAAACCATATTCTTTTAAAAATTCTTGTTTTTCTTGTTCTTCAAATTTTGATAATTCATATTCAAGTGAAATACAAATAGGAATTAAAATATCATTGGTTTTTTCTAAATAAGTTTTTAAATTATTAAAATGAATGTTATTTTCTAAATTATTAATATCATTTTGTTTTAAATTAGCCACATAAATAATTGGTTTTAAAGAAAGTAACTGTCAAGATTTTATAATCTCTTTTTCTTCATCAGATAAATCTATTTCACGAGCTGATTTTTCTGCTTCAAGTAAAGTTTTTAATTTATTTGCAATTTCAAGTTCTTTTAATAAAGTTTTATCATTAGTTGCTTTTGCTCTTTTTGCAATACGATTTATAATATTTTCAATTGTTTGTAAATCAGCCAAAATAAGTTCTAAGTTAATTGTTTGTAAATCATCAATAGGATCAATTTTATTATTTACATGAACTATGTTAGTGTCCTCAAAACATCTAATAACATGAATGATGCTATCAACTTCACGAATATTTGCTAAAAATTTATTTCCTAATCCTTCACCTTTGGAAGCTCCTTTAACAAGACCAGCAATATCAACAAAATTAAATGTTGCATGAACAATTTTTTTAGTTTTATTTAATGTTGCTAATGTTTCTAAACGTTTATCATTTAATTTAACATTTGCAACATTAGGTTCAATAGTTGTAAAAGCATAATTATTAGCTTCAACTTCATTTAAAGTTAAGGCATTAAATAAAGTACTTTTCCCTACGTTAGGCAGTCCTACAATTCCAGCTTTCATATTTTTTCCTTATTTATGATATTTAATATTATTTTTGATTGTATAAGCTCGATATATTTGTTCAAGAGCTATAATTCTAAACAATTGATGAGGAAATGTCATTTTCGATACTTTTATTTTATTTTCAAAAAATTCTTCATTCACACCATTTGAACCACCTATTACAAAAGTTATATTGTCTGTGTTTGTTATTAAGTTACTAAATTCTTGAGATGAATATTCTTTACCATGTAAACTAAAATAATAAACTAATGAGTTTTTGGGAATTTTGTTGAGTATATTTTCTGTTTCTTTTTGTTTTTTTAGTTCAATGTTTGATTCATTAATTTCTTTAATTTCAATAATTTTAACATCAACTAAAAACTTGATTTTTTTTAAATAAGTATCTAAAATATTTTGATATTCAGTAGTTAGTGATCCTACTGCTATTAAATTTAATTTCATTATAATTTACTTTTTCTTTGATCCATATAAAACATTAACATTTGAATATCAGCAGGATTAATACCACTAATTCTTGATGCTTGGCCTATTGTTGTGGGTCTGATTTTAGAAAGTTTTTCTTTAGCTTCATGTGCTAAATTTTCAACTAAAAAATAATCTATATCTTCTGGTATATTTAAGCTCTCTAATCTTTTCATTTTTACTGCTTGATTTAATTGTTTTTCAATATAGCCATGTAAACGAACATTAATTGCAAGTTCATCAAAATATTTAAAATCATCATCAATTAAATCTTTAGCATCCACATCAGGACGAGCTAATAATTTTAAATAACTTATTCCGTGCTCAACATTATATTTTTTTCCCAGAGCACTAGTTGAACTTACATATTTATTTTTAAATTCATTGATTTTTTGAGTAATTTGTGAGTATTTATTTTGAATTTTTTTAAATTCCGCTTCAGAAATCATTTCATTTTCAAATGCATATTTTGACATTCTTTGATCGACATTATCGTTTCTTAGTAATAAACGATATTCAGCACGACTAGTTAACATACGATAAGGTTCTGCTGTACCTTTTGTAACTAAATCATCAATTAAAACACCAATATAAGAATCACTTCTATCTAAATATAAAGGAGTTTTATTTTGTAAATAATTTGCAGCATTTATACCTGCTACTAATCCTTGAGCAGCAGCTTCTTCATAGCCACTGGTTCCATTAGGTTGACCTGCACTAAAAAAGCCTTTAATTCATTTAGTTTCTAAATTTCTTTTTAAATCTAAGGGATTAATTGCATCATATTCTATTGCATAACCATATTTTTGTACTTTTGCATTTTTTAGTCCAGGAATAGTTCTAATCATTTGATCTTGTACTTCGATAGGCATTGAAGTACTTAATCCGTTAATATACATTACATCGCCTTTTTTAGTTTCAGGTTCAAAGAAAATATGGTGTGAAATTTTTTCTTTGAATCGCACTATTTTATCTTCAAAAGAAGGACAATATCTAGGACCTGTACCAACAATTAAACCACTATACATACTAGAACGTTTTAAATTTTGTAAAACAATTTCTCTTGTTTGTGCAGTTGTATGAGTTAATCAACATGATGTTTGTTCATCTAAAACAATTCCACTTCTTGAAGAAAAAGAAAGTAAGTTTTTATCTAATGCTTCTTGTTCCACTTCACTAAACTCAATAGAATCTGTATAAATTCGACATGGAGTTCCAGTTTTTAGTCTTTGTAATCTAAAACCATATTTTTCTAAATTCTTGGATAGATTTACATCGGTTCTTTGATCATTTGGTCCGGATTGTTTAACTGTTTCACCTTGTAAAATCCGAGAATTCATATACACACCAGTTGTCATAACTACTACATTTGCATATAATAAATCATTTTTTTCAGTTTTAATACCTTTAATAGTTTGATTTTCTACGATTAATTCTAAAACCAGATCTTCTATTAAAGTAATATTTTTTTGTTTTAAGATGTCTTCTAAAATTAATTTACAATATTCATCTTTATCAATTTGAGCACGTAAGCTTCAAACTGCAGGACCTTTTGACGTGTTTAAAACCTTGATTTGTATCATTGCTTTATCAGCAAATAAACCTTGAACACCACCTAATTCATCAATTTCACGAGTGATGATACCTTTTGCACTACCACCAATTGATGGATTGCAAGGCATCATTGCTAATTTAGTTTGATCTAAAGTCACTAAAGCAACTTTTAGATTTCTTTTGGCTAAAGCATAAACAGCTTCAATTCCAGCATGTCCTCCACCTATTACAATTGCATCGAATTTATTATTTTCCATCTTCTTCTTTTATTCGTCTTAAAATGTTTTCTATTCTTTGTGCTTGATTTTCTAATTTATCAATTGTAAAGTGAATTTCAGGTAATCTGTGGTATTTTCAACTTTTAGATATGACACTTCTTAAAAAAGGTGACATATTAACTAATTTATTAAAATATCTTTCTTTATCTTTAAAAATTGTGACATACACTTTAACATGTGAATCATCATTAGATAGTTCAATATCATTGATTGCAACATTTGTAACATCAAAATCTTTTAAATCATACAAAGCATTTGATAATAATTGTGTAAATAAACTTGCTTTACGTTCATGTTTGATATTATTCATCTTCTACTAATACATCCTCATAAAATCTTAAAATATCATCTACTTGTATGTCATTAAAGTCTTTAATGTGTGTTCCAAATTCAAAACCATTATCAACTGATTTGGCATCATTTTTTTCTCTTTTTAATGAATCAATTACACCTTTATAAATGACCTTATTTCTTCTAATAACTTCTACTTTAGCATTTGCTTTAACTTTTCCATTAACAACTTTAGCACCTGTTATTTGACCAATTTTTGAATAGAAGAAAATTTGTAATACAACTGCTTCAGCAATTTGTACTTCTTCATAAACAGGTTCTTTAAATCCTTTAATTTTGTGTGTTAATTCTTCAACAATTTTATAAATAACATTGTAATTTTTAAATACTATATTTTTTGAATCTGCATAACTTTTAACTGATTCATTTATATTTACATTAAAACCATAAATTAAAGCTTCACAAGTGCTAGCTAAAGCAACATCAGCTTTTGTAACATCTCCTATAGTCGCTCTAATAATTTTGATAGAAACTTCTTCAGTTGTTAAATTTATTAATGTGTTTTTAATTGCTTCAGCTGTACCTTGAACATCTGTTTTGACAATAACATTAATTATTTTGGTTTTTTCATTTGTGTTAGTTAATTGAATATTTTTTTCGTTTAATTCTTTTTGTTTATCTAAGAATTTCTTCTCTTCTGCTAGTTTTTTAGCAAATTTTTCATCACTAATACCTACAAATTTATCACCAGATTGAGGATTTGAATTTAGACCAGTAATAACACAAGGCATTCCAGGTGTTGCAAATGTTATATCATTTCCTTCAGTATCAGTTAAACTTCTAATTTTTCCATATTGACTACCAGCAACTATAAAATCACGAGGTAATAACGTTCCGTTTTCAACAATTAAAGTAGCAACAACACCTTTTCCTTTATCTAATCTAGATTCAATAATTGTTCCAATGGCTTCACGGTTTCAAACAGCTTTTAAATCTAAAATTTCAGCTTGTAAGAAAATAGCTTCAAATAATTTTTCAATTCCTTCACCAGTTAAGGCTGATCCATATACAAATTGTACGTCTCCTCCTCATTCTTCACTTACAATATCAGATTCAGAGAGTTGACTTTTTAATTTTTCTACATCTTTATTAGGTTTATCCATTTTATTTACAAAAACAATAATAGGAACATTAGCAGCTTTTGAATGGTCAATAGCTTCAATGGTTTGTGGTTTAACTCCATCATCTGCTGCTACAACTAAAACAACAATATCAGTTACTTTTGCTCCTCTTGAACGCATTTCGGTAAATGCTTCATGTCCTGGAGTATCTAAAAAGGTAATATATTTTTCATCATATTTAACTTGATATGCTCCAGTATGTTGAGTAATACCACCAAATTCACTAGAAATAACATCACTTTTTCTAATTTTATCAATCAAAGTAGTTTTACCATGGTCTACATGACCCATAATTGTAACAATTGCTGGTCTAGTTTCTAATTTTTCGTTTTCAGTATCAATTATTAAACTATCTACTACATTTTGTGCATTTACGTTATCACTTTTAACAAAATCTCAACCAAATTCTAAACATAATTCAGCAATTTCTTCTTCGTTTAAAGTAGTATTAATATTTTTTAAAATTCCTTTTTTGAAAAAGTATGTAATGATTTCATTGGAAGTTTTAGTAATTCTTTTACTAAATTCATTAATAGTCATTGGACCTATAAAGTGGAAAATGCCATCTTCTAACTTAACTTCTGATTTTTCTAAATGAGTTTTTATATCATTTATATTTGATTTTCTATTTGATTTTTTTGCCATATTCTCACCTCTTCTTCTAATTCTTTGTATTTGCCAATATTGATATTCATCTTAAAAGCTCTATTTAAAAGTCTTTTTTTAAAAAATATATCAATGTTATTTTGGTCATTTAAACATCAACAACCACGACCACCCAATTTACGTTCTGAATCAAAATAAATGTCTTTATTTATTTTTGCAAAACGTATCATTTGGTGTTGTAAATAAATCAATCCATCTACACAATTTTTTCTGTATTTTATTGGTTTTGACATTAATTATTCTTCTTCATCTCAATTAATATTATCTAAATCTAAATCTTCAATTCCTTGGATTAAGTCTTTATCTTCATGGAAGTCACTTAATTTAGTTTTAGTTATTTGTTCATAATCTTCTTTATATGATTTTGAATATGGTTCATCATCTTCAATGTTATCATCTAAATTATCAAGTGCTTCTTCATCCATAAATTTTGTTTGTTTAATTGCCTCTTCTAAGTCACTATCAATATTAAAAGTAGAATTTGTGTTTTGAGAATCAAAAACTCTGCTTTCAAATAACTTAGCATCTTCAATTTCAAATTCTGATTTAAATTTTTGAAGATCTTGTTCAAATAATGAGTTAAAGTCAAAAGTATTTGTTTGTTTTCTTTGAAGTTGTCTTTTTTGTTGTTGGTGTTTTAATCTTTGCCCTTGTTCTAATAGTTCAACTTCTTCTTGACTTATATTACCATTTCAACCAAAAACAAGATTTTTTTCTAATGCCTCAGAATAACTTAAAACATTAATTTTAGAAGATGTTAATTCTACTGCTAAAACAACATTATTTCCTTTTCTTCCAATAGCCAAAGTGTGTTGACGATCAGGAACAATAACATCAAATGAATTAGCATTTTCAATGTTTTCATTTAAAATTACATCTATTACTCTAGCTGGAGCAAGAGAATTCATAATAAATTTCTTAATATCATCACTATAATTAATAATTTCTAATTTTTCTCCATGAAGTTTTGATTCAATTGCTTTAATTCTTTCTCCATTTGAGCCAATAATTGAACCAACTGCATCTAATAAATTATTATTTGTAGCTTTTACTGCTATTTTGGATTTATCTCCAATAATTCTTGCAATTTTTACTATTTCAATATCGTCAGTATCAAATTCAGGAATCTCGTTTTTAATAATTTGTTCTAATAAAATATTCTCTGAACTTGAAACTATAACTTGATAAAATTTACTATCTTCAGCAACATCTTTAATCACAACATCCATTAAAGTTCCTGTTTCAGGAAGAATTTTTTGGTTGGCTTTTTTTAGAAACATAAAAGCTTCAACTTCATCATCAAAAGAAACTACTGCTCCTTTATCTGTTTTTGAAATTAATTTAGCACGTAAAATTTGACCTTTTAATTGTGAATATTTTTCAAATATGACTTTCTTTTCATATTCTCTTGTTAATTGGTTAAATGTAGAAAGAATTTGTGAATATACTTTTTTAGGGAATTTTTCAAAATCTACCTTTTCACTCATTAAATCTTCAATTTCTATTTCAGGATTTATTTTAATAGCATCAGAATAGGCAATTTGAATACATGGAATAAAATTATCTTTTTGATCTTCATCTTCAGGATCTTCAACGACCATTTTAGAGTGATTTATTAATTCAAATACTTGATTTTTAGAATCAAAAATAAATTCTAAATCTGCATCTTTATCATAAAGCTTTTCAAAGTTTTTTGTAATAGCTTCTTGAAACATATTTTTAACTTCATCATAAGGAATATTTTTTAATTGTGATAAATTAAAAATTTCTTCAAAAAATTTGTTTGACATAAAGTCTCCTAATTAAAAATTACTTTTTGTATTTTATTTATATTGTCTTTTTTTATATATATTTTTTGAAATTGACCTTTATTATTAATTTTTCCAAATAATTCATCAATTTTATTCTCTTTTAAAATAATTTCAATAACTTTTTTGTCTTTATATGGTTGATTTAATGTTATTTCAATTTTTTTATCGATGTAATTATTAAGTTCATCAAAAGGGATATTTAAATCTATTCCTTTTGAAAAAATATCTAAATAATAATTTACATTAGTATCAATTTCATCAATAAAATTGTTTATTTCTTTTGTAATTAAATTTACTTCTTTAAGATCATGAGTATTTAATTCTATACTCAAAAATCTTCCCTCTGGAGTATTTAATCATTTACAATAACTAATTTGTGTAGTAAATTTTTTTAAAATTTCATCAATAATGTTCATAATTGTCTCCATTGAAAAAGGCTACCCCAAAAAGGGTAACCTTTTGATATAGGTCTTTTTATTATAGCATAATAAAATGGATTAATAAATTTTTTGTTATTTTCTTAATATATTTAATGTATTGATTTATGTTGTTTTTTTTGAGAATTTTAAACTAATTAAGAAAATATATTTTTTAACAAGTTATGTATAACTTATTTATCATATTCATATTTATATAAATAAATTATTTTTATCATTGATTTTATTATATTTTTAAAAAAGTTGATTTTTTAGTATTTTTAAATTAAAAAATAGCTTTTTGTTTATAATTTTTATATAAAAGTATAAAATTAATAATGAAATATTTAATAATTAATAAAGGAGGATTTTATGCTAGATTCAAAAGATGTACAAGATAACAAAAATTCAGAAGAAGAAAATGCTCCAGCAGTTGTTGGAACTTTAACAGTTTCAAATGAGCTATTAGATTTTTCATTTTGCAATAAATCTAACAAAACTGAATGCAAAATAGATACAAAAAATAAAGATGAATGTGCATGCGGTGATTTAACACCTCGTCAAAGAGCTATTCTTGAAAGAAAACAAAAAGAAGAAGCTAAAAAAGCTAATGGAGGAAAATAAATAATGGAAGCAAGAGAAGAAAAATTATCAGGAATCCGTAAAGCTATTGCAAAAAACTTAAAAAATGCAATGGACAGTGTTGCTTATACATCATTAGTTCAAAAAGCTGATGCGACAGCATTATGAAACTATAGATTATCTGTTAAAGATAAAGTTTTAGCAGAACAAGGTGTAAAATTAACATTCTTATCATGAGTAATTAAAGCAACAAGTATTGCTTTAATGGAATTTCCAATGTTTGCTGCTAAAGTAGATGAAGAAGCAGGAGTTATTAAATATCCTGGACAAATCAACATTAGTATTGCAGTTGATACACCATATGGACTACTAGTTCCAGTTATAAAAAATACTGAAAAACTTTCAGTAGTAGAAATCCAAAAAGAAATTGTTCGTTTAGCAGAATTAGCAAGAGGAAGAAAAATTACTCAAGCTGATATGCAAGGTGCAGACTTTA
Source organism: Mycoplasma miroungirhinis (assembly GCF_013008815.1). Lineage (GTDB taxonomy): Bacteria > Bacillota_I > Bacilli_A > Mycoplasmatales > Metamycoplasmataceae > Metamycoplasma > Metamycoplasma miroungirhinis. Next base: position 573,035 of record NZ_CP053097.1, read on the forward strand.
CAATTACAAATATAGGTAGTGTTGGAATTTTATTCGGGAATCCAATAATGAACTATCCACAAATCGGAATTTTAGCTGTAGGAGCTATATTTGATGAATTAGCTCGTAAAAATGGTGAAATAGTTGATAAAAAATCAGTATTTCTAACTGTTGCAGCTGATCACCGTTGAGTAGATGGTGCTGACATTGGACGTTTTAATGGACGTATTATACAATTACTTGAAGAACCAGAAAAATTAGGAGAATTATAATTTTATGTTTCAAATGAAATTTACAGACGTAGGAGAAGGTTTACACGAAGGAACAATTGCCGAAGTTTATGTAACAGAAGGTCAAGAAGTTAAAGAAGGTGATAACCTATATTCAGTTGAAACAGATAAAATGACAACTGATATTCCTGCACCAGTCACAGGAAAAATTGCTAAAATTTTAATTGAACCAGGTAAAGAAGTAACCATTGGGGATGTTGTTTTCGAAATTGAAGAAAGTTAATCTTTTTAAATAATATAAAAATCAGGATGAAAATCTTGATTTTTTATATACCATTATTTCATATCATACTAATTTCTTTAAATTCTCTTTGGATTGTTAAATTAATAGTTGGTGCAACAAAATATGTTTCAATTATTTTCTTATATCTTATTTTATTATTTGATTGTAAAAATTTAATAATTCAATTAAAAAATCATTTGTATATTTTTTTAATTCACCATTATTTTTATAAAATGTATTTATTTTATAAAGTGTATATTTTAATATAATAAGTGATACAAATTAATTATAAAGTGCGCTTTAATATGTTTATCAGTTCGAACAAAAATTGTTCTTATTTTTAGTGCATTTTAATGTCTAAAATTTTCTTCGATTTGTCATTTTTTTTTGATATATATCTACAAGCTCTTCAGGACTTAAAAACCTGTCTAGAAGCTGCATAAATATAATACTCATCATATTTTTGATCTTCGATTATTTTTCATAATCTAATTCGAAAGTCATTTGTCCGACTTTTTTAAAAAATTTATTTTGTTCCATTCTTAATATTTCATAGCATTTACATAACTCTATTTGTTTTTTTCTTATTAAATTTATCAATTAAATTTATTTATCATTATTATCTTTTTTTAGCACGTTTTTTACTATATGTAATTATTCGTCTTCTATTATTTTCATTTAATCTTTTACCTTTTTAGTGAGATTGATATAAATATTCTTTTGAACACAAAATTTTCATTATTTTTAATAAAATCATCTAAATTTATAGTGCATATTTCTTAAAAGTTTCATATGATGTGTTTAATCTATAAGAAATAATAAAATCTATATTATGACTTTCTAAAAACCTAATATTTCATTTATAGACATACCTTTATCAGTAATAATTGTAACTGTATTTATGTTATAAGTTTTTGTAAGTTCTAAAATAAAAGGTATAAATGTATATTAATCAGATGTATTTCCTTTAAACACTTTTAAAAACATTAGATTCCATTTGAATCTGTAGCCATTCCAATGACAACTTGATCTTCTTTAAATTTTCCATCTTTAGAATAACCTAGAATTATTAAATCATCTCTAACAAAAGATTCAAAATAAACAGTTGAAGAATCATAAAAAATTAGTTCAATATTTCTATTTGTTTTGTTGATATTTTATCATTAATATTTTTTAAAATATTGGTTTCATTATCAACTAGAATATCTAAAAGATTGTAAAAAGTATATTTTTTGAAGAAATATTGTTTCAAAATTTATCTCTATTTTCAAAACTTTTTATTATTGGATTATTTTATAATATTCTAGATCCCCTTTAATATTTAAGTAATTCTTCTAAATTTTTATGTTTTGTTTTTTCAATAGAATGAATCTATTATTGAATAAAGTGTTGTTATCTCTATATTAGTTCAAACAGTTTTTTCGATGAATGATTTAAGAAAATTTAATAATGATTTGTAATTCTTTTAGATCATCAATGTATTCTAAATTTGGTAACCATCTTTAAATATTTCATTATTTTTATCACTTTTAATAAATTAATATTACCTAAGCTACAAACTCTTTTATAAGCTTTTTAAAACCATAGGTTTTACAACTTGACAATAATCATATTTACCATTATTGTTTATCTGACTAGATATTTTTCCATATTAATGTTATATAATGACATATTTTCTTTATGTTTTAAATATATAATTTAATAATTTCTAGAAAATTATTCCTATTTCTTGGATCTAATTACGAAACTAAGAATAATACATTGACTAAAATTAATTTAAAAAATAGCTCACTCATTTGTGAACTATTTATTATGATTTTTATTTTTTGGTTGTTGAAAATTGAAGTATTGTTTGTTCTCCATAAGCTTGAGCAGCTGCTACATATGCTTGATATTTTTCTTGTGCTGTTTGTAATAGAGTTTGTTTATTATTTTGGGTTCCTGTATTTTCATTATTTGCATAATTTTTCTGTGCAGTTACAAACTCATCTAAAGCACTTAAGTAAGCTAATTGTAGTTTTCTTCTTTCTACTTTTTCTTTTGTAGTAGTTAATAATGTATCAAGTTCTTTAGAATATGTTTTATATTCAGCATATGTTGTGCTTGTGTTAACTTTATTTTGTATTTCATTAAATTTGTTTTGGAATTCTTCATATTGATCTTTATAATCTTTTCCTAAAGAAACGATATTTGTTGAGAAGTAATCTCTTACTGCTTTATGAGATTTGTCGTATTTTGCTTTATTTGCTCATAACATAGTACTATTTAAATCTGTAATTCCTTTTTCAAATTTATCTTTTGTTTTTTCATCAGCTGTAGCTGTTGTATTAATCATTTCAATTTTTGAATTATAGTCTATTTTAATTTGATCATCATCAAAACTATCTTTATCTGATTTTGCTTCTAATAATTTGTCAATATATTTACTGTATTCCATTAATAATTTAGTTAATTTTGTAACTTTATTAGTTGCTTTATTTATTTTTTCTGATTGTACATCTGGACTATTTACCACTGTATCTTGCTCTGCAACTTTTTGTGAATTATATGAAATTGCATTTACATATTTAGGATCAGTGTATTTGTCAGCTTCTTTTTTATTATTTTCTTTTGCTTTTAGATATTCTAATTTATCAATTTCAGCTTGAACTAATTTTGTAGCTGCTTCATATGATTCAACAGTTCTTGGATTTGCTAAATTATTATCAATATTTTCTAATTGAGTCATTAAATTAGCTTTTGTTGTTGGATAATCATCTAATGGTTTAGTATTTGCTTCATTAACTTTTGCTTCATATTTAGTTTTTGCTTGATTTAATTCATAATCATTTTTATCTTTTGTTGCTTTTTCAATCGCTTTATCTAATATATCTTTTGCAACTCCATAATCAGAAGTCATATCTTTATTTGCTTCTGTTTGTGCTTTTTCAATTTCTGCATCTAAATCAGTTGAAATTGCATTATATTTAGTTTCTTTTTTAAGTTCAGTAGATAATGTTTCAGCTCTTGTTTTTGAAGCTTCATAAGCTGCTTTTGCATCCATTTTTTCTTTGTCTAATTTTGCTTTTTCTAATGCTTTATTTAAATCTTCTACACCTTTATTATATAGTTCCACTGTTTTATTAGTTTCTGCTGTAACTCTATCTTCTACTACTTTTACTTCAGAATCTAAAGTGGTTTTTGTTGTTACATAAATTGGGTTAGTTGACAATGTATCTTTACTATATGATTTAACTTCTGCTAATTTATCTTCATAAGCTTTTGAAGCTACATCTAGTTTATCTTTTTCTTCTTTAGCAATTTTTGCTTTATTTAAAGCTAATTGTAATTTTGCAGTTGCAATATTATAATCATTTGGTTCAATGGTATTATTTTTTTCTTTTTCTGAAATTGGTGTTGTTTCAGCTTCTTTAGAAGTTTTTAATTCTTCTAAAATTATTGCATATTTAGGATCTTGAAGTTGTTGTTCCATATCCATAATTTCTGCAAGTTTTTTATCATATGCATCTTTTTGCTCTTTTAGTAATTGAGCACGAATTCTTTCTTCTTTTTCCATTTTATATGTTTGAGCAAATTTTAGTGCTTCATCTAATTTAATTTTTCCATCAATTTTTGCTAATAATGTTACATTAAATCCTGAAATTAAATCACTTGAATTTTTTATTTCAACATCTAAAGCTGTTTTGAATTCTTGTTCTTTAGTATCTGCTATATCATTCATTTTAGATGATAGATCTCTTGCAAATAAAATTTCATCTCTGTAGAAACCTATGAATTTTTCACCATGTACATCTTGTGTTTCTGGTCATAAATAATTATATGCTTTTGCGTAATCAGAATTTGTTTCTGGCAATACCATTTTTTGTGCATAAAAGTTTCTTACAAATAAATCATCAAAAATTGATTCATAACCTTGTTTATCTTCTGAATAATTCATTAAAGCTTGAGCGGTTTTTAATGCAAATTCATACATTAATTTTGATTCATCAGTTTCACCATTTAATGTTTTTTGCATATCAACAGTTGCATTTCATAATTCTTTTTCTGTTTCAACTAATGAAGTAATTCTTTCTGCTTTATTAGCATCAGATGTAGAAGGATCATTGTATATTGAGATAGCTTCGTTAGATTTTGAAATTTTTTCTTGATAAGCTGCTAACCCATCATATTTTTTACCATCTAATTGTTTTTCTACTTCTTCTGCATTTTTTACTTCTTCTTTATATGTTGTCACAAATTCATCTACTAATACATAATATTTTTGTAAATAATCTGCTGTAACAGAATCAATTTTATTTGTTTCGTCTGCATTCAATTTTTTATATGATTTAACTTCATCATATTGTAATCTTCTTAATTTGTCAAAGGTATTTTTATACATTTCTTTACCAATAAATTTATCTTTTTTATCTACATCTACTAGTGTGTTTATTAAAACATTAACTTTTGAATCTAAACTCATGAAACTCTTTTGTGAATTATTCAATTCTTGTTCATTGTTAGTTTCTGTAGTTGCACATGAAGCTGTTATAGCTGCTGCTGTTGCAGCTACTGCAGTCATTGCTACTGTTGAACCAACAAGTAAAAGATTTTTCTTCTGATTTCTCATAATATGTTCCTTTTTTTTTTTTTTTTTTGTCAATATAAAAATGACATTTATTAAATATCTAAAAATATTTTACAACAATTTTATTAAAATTAATTATTTTAATTAAAAAACCGACAAAAGAAAACAAATCTTAAACGAAACAACAACTTTTTTAATAAAATTCATCTAATAATTTCTAAAAATAAATAATTAAAAAATTATTAATAAAATTTTGGGTTTTTAAAATTTATATATTATTTAAAAATTTGAAATTCAATTTTTTTTAAAGCAATAAAAAAACTATATTTGTTAAAAAATTAAAAAATACCTAATATAAGGCATTTAAAACGTTTTAGTTTAAATTTAAAACTATATGTTTATGTAAATGATTTCTTTATTTTTAATATTTAAATTATTGTTTTGATTTTGTAGACTTCATCATCAATTCAAATAATATCACCATTTTTGATTTGTTGATTTCTTGAAGTTGCTTTTTTACCATTTATCATTATTTCATGGTCAATAATAAAGAATTTTGCTCTTCCTCCCGTTTCAACTAAACCTATTTTTTTTAGTAACTGAGATAACTTAATTGTTTCTGTTGTAATTTCTATTATCATTATCAATATCCTCTTTGTGGAGTAATTAGTTGTTGATTGTTTTTATTTTCTTTTGAAACTATTAAAATTCTTTGTTTATTTTCTGCAAACATTAAATTAATTTCACCATCAAATACATTAATAGCTTCAGTTAAATTTTTAGTTACTAATGATATATCAAGTGATTCATCATTGTAACTAAAATCAGTTGTTTTTATTTCTGCTTTACCTATTTCATCACGATTTGTTGATATATATAAAACAGAATCACGAATTGATAATCTTAATTTAGAATTTGCATCAGAATTTAAAAGCGATGCTTTTTGAATTAATTCTGTTAATTTTTTTCTTTCAATTGTTAAAATTTGTTCAAATTTTCTCGGTATTGAGTTTGCAGTATCTTTATATGCTAAATTAGCTAATTTTGTTTGAATAATACTTTGATCAAAATTAATGTGAATTTTGTTTTCACTTACAAACATATTAATATCACCTTTAAAATCAAAATTTAAAAGATCTTTTAAAGTTTTGGACTGAATTGAAAAATTAAAATCTACTGTATTATCGATTGCTATTTGTTGACGTGCTAAACGGAATCCATCAGTTGCTATAGCAATTAAAACATTATTTTTTGCAGAAATATTAACGCAATTTAAAATTATGCTTGTTGCATTTTGAGCAGCTGCAAATGAAACATTTTTTACAATAGTTTTAAGAATATTAAATGGTAAAACGATTTTATCTCCATATTGTTCAAATTCAGTTTCTGGATATTCACTACTATCTAATAAATTAAGTTCAAAAGTATCTTCATCTGTTTTAATTTTTAGAACTGAATTCTCTGTTTCTAATTTCACAATTCCATCAATTTTTTTAACAATGTTTTTAAATAAAGTTAATGGTACTAATGCAATACCAGATTCAATTATTTCACATCCATCTTTATTAAATGTTTCAATATCTGAACCAGTAGTTAAAACAGTATGTTTAACAGCTATTTGAGTATTAGATACTACAAAAGTAACTGCAGAATCTGTTGCTTCAATTAAAACTCCTTTTAATGCTGGTAAATATGGATTAGAATCTAATGCTTTTGATACACGATCAATAGCTTTATCTAGTTGTTGAATAGATATATTAAATTTCATAATTACTCCTCTTATAAAATTTTCTTTAAATTATCTTTTATTTTGTTAATAGCTAAACTTAATGTTGAATCGCTTTTTATGTGTTTATCAATATAATTTACGCTGGCAATTACTGAACTATGTGTTTGTCCACTAAACATTTTACCTATGTCATTAAAGGGAATATCAAAAAGATCCTTTATTAATCACATACTTACTCTTCTAGCTTTAACTACATTTTGACTTCTATTTTTATCAATGACTTTTTTTCTTTCGATCCCGTAATATTTACATACTGTATCAACAATTTTTTCAGGTGTAACTGATTCACTTACTACACCTATGTCAGTTAAAATTGATTTTAAATAATCAGTATCGTATCTAAACTTTTTGTCATTTTTATAAAAAAGTTTAATTTTGTTGACACCACCTTCAATGTTTCTTATACTACTTGAAAAATTACGAGCTAAAAATTTATAAGTTTTATCATCAAATTTTGATGAATCCATTGATTCTTTATCGAATTTAAATTTAAAAATATTAATAATGTCTTCGACACTAGGATTATTAATTTTAAATGTTATTCCACCTGAAAACCGAGTAATAAATCTTTCTTCAAAGCCACCTAATTCTGTTGGTGTTTTATCTGCACTAATAATAATTTGTTTGTTTGCACTAATATGATTATTAATAATTACGAATAAAACATTTAAAGTATTTTCTTTACCACCAAATTCTTGAACATCATCAAACATTAAACAATCATATTTAGAACAATCATCAATAATTTTATTAATTCCTGCTTGATTTTTGTTTTTTAAATTTTCAATAATAGGTCTTATAAAAATATTAGGTTGAATATATAAACAAGATTTACCTTTTTTTATTAATTCATTACCAATCGCATGCAATAAATGAGTTTTACCTAGACCACTTGAAGCATATATAAATAAAGGATTAAAAGTAATTTCACCATTTAAATTTTCAATTACTGTTTTAGCACCTAATAATGCTTGTTCATTAAATTTTCCTTTAGTATAACTATCAAAAGTAAAATCTGGTCTTAGATTTATTTTGGTTTGTAATGTTTGAGTTTCATTATTATTTGAAATATTATCTGAACTAAAAATAATTTCTTTTGTATTGGGGTATATTTCGCTAATGCATTTATAAATATATTCTTTATAATTACTTTCCACATATACTTTTATTTGTTCAGGAACAAATAAAAAAACTTTATTATCTTTGTGATTAATAATTTTAATTAAACTTAAAAATGAATCATATAAAATTACATCATTTGATGTTGATTCGAATTCTTGTTGAAGTAACTTATTATTTATTTCTAAATCAGCATTTTCGTTTATTTTTCTTGTAGAATTCATAGTCATAGACTAAATTATAAAATTATATTAATGTTTTTGTAAATAATTATTTTTTAAAACCAATTTTTTGGATTTTATTTACATTATTATTTACATTTTTTAGTAAAAAAATATCTTAAAATAAGTACTTTTTTTATTTAATAACATTTTTCAAGTGTAAATAAATACACTTTTCAAAAATAATTGTTTTTTTAAAAATAAATTCAAATATATTTTGTAGTTGTGTTACAATTATGTTATTAATTTAATATTAAGATAATATTATTGATATTATTGTTTTTCTTATTGTTTTATTGATAATTTGATAAAATAATAATACATAATTTAATATCAGCTTGAAATTATTTTCAAATCAATACTAAAAGGAGCTTTTTATGAAAAGAACATATCAACCAAAAAAACGTAAACATATCAAAGTTCATGGTTTTTTTGCTCGTATGCAAACTAAAAATGGAAGAAAAGTGTTAAAAGCTAGAAGAGCAAAAGGAAGAAAACAACTAACAGTTTCAGATAAAAAATAAAAATGACTAAGTTAAATGTTGTTCAAAAAAACTGGGAATTTCAAAAAATAATCAATGCGAAAAAACAATTTGTGTCTAAAAATGTGATTATTTATTACTTACCAAGTCCTATCTTTAAAGTTGGTATATCAATTCCCAAAACATTTGCAAACGCAGTTTTGCGTAACAAGTATAAAAATCAAATAAGACAAATTATACGCAAAAATAACTTTGAAGATATTTTAATTCAAAGTGTAATCATTATCAGAAAACCTTTTTTTAATCTTGATTTTTCAAGTAAAGAAAAAGAAATTCAAAAAATTTATGAAAGGATTCGTAGTGCCCAAAAGAATAAGATCTAAACGTTACGACTTTTTTAATCCCCAGCATAATTCAAATGATAAAAATATAAAAAAAGAAACAAAAACAATAATCAAAAAAGTTTGAAAATGGATCAAAATTTTATTAATTGTTTTTGTTATTGGTACAGGTTTTGTAGGTTGTGCACAGTCATTTGGATTACGTTCACCGGTTAAAGTTGGTACAGGTTTTGAAACATATTTAAAAAAGCAAGATATTTCACCAAATATTGAAGTTTTTTCATACAACAAAGATACACAAGCTTTTAATAGATCAAACAATGGAAAAATTGTTAAAGACAATCCATATTTAAAAGCTGATTCAATTGATGAACTAAAAGCAATTAATCAACAAATAACAAATAATGAAGGTGATGTATATACATATAAATCACAAACCTTAGGAATTCAACTTCAAGATGCAGAAGGTAAAAATTTATCAGGTAATATATATAAAACAAATGATAAATATTTAATATTTGCAAAAGGAGATGAAAAAGGAAATGGATCTATTAAAAAATATGATAATGTAACAACTTGAACCAATATTTATAACATTCAAAATTTAGAATGAACTACTAAAAAAACTCAAGAAAAAATTGTTGAAAAAGAAAATGGAATTGACAAGGAAAAGGTAATTGAAATAGATGTTAAAGACAAAATTAAAAATATCAACATTTCTGTGTTACCAAATTATTTACTAACAACTTCATTACAGGCAAAATTCAATCGAGATACATATCAAGCATTAATAAGTAATTCAACAAAATTATTTAAAGATGACTTAAGTAAAACTAAATTAAATTCTCAAGACCCAAATTCAATAACTTATTGAGATAGTATTTTTAAAAATGCTAATGTATCACAAGATGCAACTGCATTAGAAACTATTAATGGTTTCATAAAAAATTTACAAAATAAAAAAGATAAATCATTAACAGAAGAAGAAATAAATGTTATTACAAAAGTTGAAAGTTTTATTCATTCAAATACAATTGAATATGGAAATTTAACAGGTTTATCATTTGTTTCTAACAATAAAAATAATGAAGGATTTAATATAGTTACTTTTAAAACAATAAGTGATAAGGGTAATTATATTGATAGTAATTCTACTTTATTAAATTCACTATTTGGAGAAGCTCATCGTCCAATTGCTACTTGAGCTGAATATTGACAATTTGGACCATTTTATGGATTATTCGTTTATCCAATCAACCAATTATTAGGTGGAATAATAAATGCAACAAGCCAATTAGGTGGATGATCTGTCATCATAGGATTATTAATTACTGTTATTATTACTAAATTAATAGTTGTTGCAATTAGTTACAAAAGTATATTTGCTTCACAAAAGCAACAAGAACTAAATGATAAAAAAGCAAAAATTGAAGCAAAATATGCTCCATATAAAGGTGATAAACAAATGGAGCAAAAGAAAAAACAAGAAATTAATGAAATGTACAAAAAAAATCATGCAAATCCATTTACTGCAATGGTAAGTTCATTAATTGCAATGCCTATTTTAATTGTTATGTTTAGAATTGTACAAGCTTCACCAGAAATTAAACACTCAGTATGATATGGAATACAAATGTCTGCTACAAGTTATCAAAACTTATTAGCAGGTGAATACAGATATTTACCTATTATTTTAATAAGTGTTTTAATTCAATTAGTCGCTCAAATGTTACCTAAACTTTTAAATCGTAAAAAAGATAAAAGACGTACTAATGTTTATGAGCGTGAAGCTTTACGTAAATCTAATAAAATGCAAAACATTATTACAATTGTATTTGTTGGATTTGGTGTTATATTTCAAGCTGGTTTACAAATATATTGAATTATTACAGGAATTTGACAAATTCTTCAAACAATGACAGTATGAAAAATTGAAAGAACTAATTTTTATAAAACAAAAATTCTTCCAAAATTATAAAAATATTCATAATAAAATTGAAATAATAAGATATACTTTATTATGAATAATATAAATTCAAAAAAAAAAAAAAAAAATAGTCAATTAGGATAAAGTATTATCGGTTATATTCAAACAAACAAAATAAAATTTGTGTTGTTTGAATTTTTTTATACAAAATTATAAATATCAAAACAAGAAACTAACAAATAATGTACCTTTATTTTATTAGTTAAATATTACTTCAAAGTACAAATTTTGAATATTTAATTTCAACTCAGAAACTTGATTTTTTACACTGAAATCAGTATTTTTTTGCTTTTATAACATTTTTGTTCCTAAAAACAAAAAAATTACAAATATATACACATATCCTCTTAAAAAATGAAAGTTGCTAGAATATTAACTTTTATCATTTGCTACTGAAAATATTTTTTATTGTTCAGCAATAGGATTTTATCGAAGTTATTGTTTTTCTTGTTTTTGTTGCTAGCAAAATACAACATTAAGCAAATGATTATAAGAAGGTTTTGATTCAAACATCATCATATACACCATCAATATACTTAATATATGCATTTTTAGGATTCTTAATAATTCCAAATATCTATATTGTAATTTTATTAATTATTATATTTTAATTACAAATGATTATAATTAAAACTTTCTAATATTAAAATAGGGATGATATTAGGTTTTTTTGTTCCAAGAGTTTGATTTGTCTTTGACACAACCTTCTTAATAGAAATAAACAAGTGTGTGTTAAAGATATTAAAAATCACTAACTTTTTAAGACCAATTTAATAATTGCTTTTTATTTACCACAATCAGTGTCATATATGTTAAAATAAATTATTATGGAAAAAACAATAACACAAGATAAAGACATTTTACAAAATATTCAAACTGCAAGAAAATTAACTATTGCAAGACTAGTGATTGGTGTTTCATTTTTTATTATCGTATTTGCACTATTAATAGCATATATTGCATCAATAGCTTCTTTTGCTGCTTCTACAAGAGATCCATTTTATGTAGGTGTAGGTTATGTAACCTCAACACTTGCATTATATGGTGCATTTATTGGTTTATGAATAACATCAGCAATTGTTTTAGCTATTATAGAAATTATTATATTAGTTTTAATACCTAATATTTACAATACTACACTTTTAAATATAAAAATAGGAAAAATCGTAGGTATATTTATCCCATTCGTTGGATTTGCATTCAATATAATATTTTTAGTAAAATATAAATCAACACTAACAAGAAATGTATATACACAATAGTTATATGAAGAACCCATTTAATAATGGGTTTTTTATTTACTTATTTTTTAATAACACAAAAAAACTAACACTTTCCATGTTAATTTTTATTTAAATTATTTATTATTAAATTTTAATATGTCTTTTAATATTCACCTTGTTTAATATTTATTAAACTTTCAATCGGTACATTTAATCTTTGGTGACTATTAAAGCCTTCAAGTTCCATTAAAACTATTATTCTTAAAACTTCTACTCCTTCAGCTCTTAAAAGTTTAATAATAGCTTCTAATGTTCCACCAGTAGCTAAAACATCATCTATAATGACAGCTTTTTGACCTTTTTTAGTAATTCCTTCTTGAATTTCTAAAACATTTCTACCATATTCTAGTCCATAATCACATGAAATAACAGGCCCAGGTAATTTACCTTGTTTTCTAACCATTATAAAAGGTTTTTTAGTAATTGCTGCAACAGGTGTTCCAAATAAAAAACCACGTGCATCAGGACCTACAATTATATCTGCATCTTCTGTAAATTTTGCCATTTCATTTATTGTAAAATTTAAAGCTTCTCCATCAGCTAATAAATATGATATATCTTTAAAAAGAATTCCCTTAGTAGGAAAATCATTTACTGTTCTTATTAATTTTTTTAAGTCTTGTCTATTCATAACTATATTATTATATAGAATAATTATTAATCAAAAATAAAAACACAACTATTTCAAGTTGTGTAATTTACCATCATTTTTCACTTCTTACATTAATTTTTCTAAAAACTTACCAATTCCATTATCATCATTTGAATCAAGTATTCAAGTTGGTCCCATTTCCTGAGCTGCTTGTTTGATTTCATCTCTTGCTTGACCTAGAACTGCTCTATAACCTGCTACTTTAAACATTGGTAAATCATTTTTTTCATCACCAAAAACACAAGTGTCTTCAAATTTAGCATAACCATTGTTAAAAATGTAATTTAAACCAGTACCTTTATCTAAATTTTTAGGAATAATATCTAAAATTACACCATTAGATTGTAATGAGTAAATATCTTTAAATGTTATTAATTTTGATCTTATTTCATTCATATCTCCATTAACTTCATCAGTAATGCAAAGGATTTTAAATATTTCATGTTGAGTGACATCAAAATCATTTGGTATAGGTGCAATATTTACTTTAAATTCATCTTCTAATTTATCATTTACAGATATTAATTTTGAAACTCATTCACTATTTTTAACAAAATATTTATAATAAATTGAATGTGCAGTATAAACTAATGTAGTTGCTTGTTCTGAAATTAAAGTATCAATGATTTGTTTTGCATTGTCGTGTGGAATAGTGGTTTTAGAAATCATTTGTTTATTTTTTCAATCATAAATGATTGCTCCGTTACAAAATGAACAAGGAAAATCAGGTTCAATTTGTGACATAAATTTCATACTTATTAATGGAGTTCTTCCAGTATTTAGTGAAAATCTTTTTCCTAATTTTTTTAATTTTTTTATTGCTTCTAATGTTTTTTCATTTATTTCTTTTGATGAGTCTAATAATGTCCCATCTAAATCAAAAATAAAGTTATTTAAATCTTTTAAATTCATATTTTAATTTTAATATATTACATCAAAATTTAATTATTAATCTATAAAATAGTTTTTATACAATCACTAAAATTCCTTATATATAATGTATAATTTAAATTAATAATTACTTATATAAGTAATTTTAGTGTAAGGGGTTATTATGAAAAATATACAAGATTTAAATACTAATCCAAAATTAGGTTTAAATGACAGTCAAATTAATGATAATCAAATTAAATATGGAAAAAACATTTTAGAAGAAAAAAAGAAGAGATCTATATTTTTATTTTTCTTAGAACAATTTAAAGATTTAATGGTGATATTACTTTTAATTGCAACTATTATTTCTTTTGGTTTAGCAATTTATCAAGGAATTAATCAACAATGAAACTGAAACTCTGAATTAACAATTTCATTTATTGAACCTTGTATTATTTTAATTGTTGTAGTTGCTAATGCAATTATTGGAACTATCCAAGAAATAAAAAGTCAAAAAGCAGTAGATGCACTAAAAAATATGAGTCCAATGATTTCAAAAGTAATAAGAAATGGAAAATTACAAAATATCAAAAGTAAAGATATTGTAGTGGGAGATATTTTATTTATTGAATCAGGTGATGTTGTTGGTGCTGATGGGATTTTATTAGAAAGTCATAATTTATACTGTATTGAAAGTTCTTTAACTGGTGAATCAGTTCCTAGTGAAAAAAATGCTAATGCAGTTACCGATTTAACATTACCAATAGCAGATCAAAAATTTAAAGTATTTAGTTCTACAAGTGTTTCAAATGGGACAGGGTTAGTACTTATAACTGAAGTAGGAAAAAATACTGAAATTGGAAAAATTTCTAAATTACTAAATGAGCAAAAAACAAATCTAACTCCTTTACAACTGAAAATAAATAAATTAGGTAAAATATTTGGTTATTCAGGAATTATTTTATTTATTTTATCTTTAATTGCACAAATTATTTTTCAATTAACTGATACAGGCAATCTAAAAAGTACTAGCTTTTGAAGTGTTAGTTTAGTTAATTCAATATCACTTGCTGTTGCTGCAATTCCAGAAGGACTTGTTGCTTTTACTACTATTATTTTAAGTCTAAGTGTAAAACAAATGGCAAATGAAAATGCAATTGTCAAAAATTTAATGGCCGTTGAAACATTAGGTTCAACTGCAGTAATTTGTTCTGATAAAACAGGTACATTAACACAAAATAAAATGACAGTAGTAGATGCTTGAAAAAATAATACATATCTTCAAAATAATAATGAGTTTTATGATTTATTTAAATTATTTAGTTTATGTACAGAAGCTAATATTTTTAAAAAAGAAAATAAAATTGAAGAAGTCGGTGATCCTACCGAAATAGCATTATTACATGCTTATGAAAAATACACTCAATTAAGTGTTGTTGATTTAAAACAAAATACTACAAGACTTAAAAATTTTCCTTTTGATAGTGAAAGAAAATTAATGAGTGTTATTTATAAATTAAATGACAAAAATATATTAATTACCAAAGGTGCTCCTGAAAGTATTTTTAATCTTTTAGAACATAAACAAAATATAACAGAATATCAAAATATAGTCGATCAATGAGCTAAACAAGGTTTTAGAGTTTTAGCACTAGCTACTAAAAAACTACAACAAAATATTGATATATCAAATACTAATGAAATAGAAATAGAAAATAACTTACAATTCGAAGGCTTAATTGCAATGATAGATCCTCCTCGTGAAACATCAAAAGAATCTATTGATTTTTGTAAAAAAGCAGGAATGAAACCTATTATGATTACAGGTGATAATCTTGTCACCGCAAGTGCTATTGCAAAAGAATTAGGAATATTAAATGAAGGTGATTTAGCAATAACTTCAAAAGAATTAGATCAATTAAGTGATGAAGAACTAGAACAAAATATTCAAAAGTATGCAGTTTATGCACGTGTAGCTCCAAAAGATAAAATTAGAATTGTAAAAGCTTGACAAAAACTAGATCAAGTTGTAGCTATGACTGGAGATGGAGTAAATGATGCGCCTGCTTTAAAAGCAGCAGATATAGGTTGTGCTATGGGTATCACTGGTACTGAAGTTTCAAAACAAGCTTCTGATTTAATTTTAGTGGATGATAATTTTTCAACTGTTGTTAAAGCAGTATCAAATGGAAGAAAAATCTATGAAAGAATTAGAAATGTCATTCAAAATTTATTAGTTACTTCGGTTGCTGAAATTATTTTAGTTGTTTTTGGTTTATTAATATTTAGATCAGTTTTTTCTCAAGAAATAAAAAACATTCTTAATCAAAACGAACATTTTCAATTCTTTATTCTTTCAGCTACACAATTATTGTGAATTAATTTATTTACTCATGGATTTCCAGCTATTGCATTGGGAATTCAAAATTCCAAAGAAACTTATATGAATATCAGACCGCATTCAAAATTTGAAAGTATTTTTGCAAGAAGAATGGGTTGAGATACATTATGACAAGGAATATTTATTGGTATATTAAGTTTAATAGGTTATTATTTAGCAGCAATTTATGCCTTACATACTGATACTATAAAAAATGATGATTTTGTAAAAGTTGCAAGTACAGTAGCTTTCCTTATAATAGGTATAGGAGCAACATTTAATTCTTTAAATTTAATGACAAAAAGATCAATTTTTATTTCTAATCCTTTATATTATTGAAAAATTTATCTTTCAATTATTTTCAGTATTGTATGTCTTTTACTTGTTGTATTTATTAAACCATTTGCACAAGTATTTAACATTTTTGTTGATTTTAGTTCTTATTCCACTTTAATTTTATATAGTTTTGGTTTAGTAGCTATTATTATTCCAGTTTATACAATTTACAAATTAATCATAAATTTTATTGAAAAAAGATATTTAAAAAGTGATAAGATAACTAATTTTGAAATCATAAAAAAACCAAGCAAAAAATTTATAAAAGGACAATAATATGTGAAGAATAATTAAAGGGATGAAAATAAAATTTAAGGTCATTGCAGGATTCAGTATTTTATTTGCAATTTTACAAGTTTCGATTTTTTTACTATTTCCTAACTTAATTTCACAATTAATTGCTCAAGTAGCTACATTTACATCTAGAACTTCCCAAAATAATGATATTATTATAAAAATTATAGGGATTATAAAATTAGGTCCTTATGATAACCCTACCCAAGCAATAACTTATGTTTCAATCTTATTCATTGCTACAATGATTTTAGGAGTAATGTTCGGAATGATTTCGACAGCACTAAGTAACTACGTCGGAATGAATATGTCAAAAATATTAAGACAAAAATTGTTTTATCATATTCAGTCACTTAATAGTCAAAAAATAAATGAACTATCTCAAGAAAAACTAATTACTAATTTAACAAATGATATTACTAAAATTGAAGAAGGATTAATTTCAAGTTTAAGAAGAATTATTCTAGGACCGATATTTTTTGTTGGTGGATTTATTTTTGCATTATTAACAAACACCAAACTTTCTATTTCTTTTGCAATTCTAATACCATTACTTATAACTTTTATTGGATTAATTTTTTGAAAAGGACTACCTTTGTTTAAAAAACAACAACAAATCATTGACAAAATTAATTTAGAAACCAGAGAAAGTATTAATGGTGTTAGAGTTATAAAATCATATAATCTCGAAAAAAATCAAGAATCTAAATTTGCAAAAATTAGCAACTTATGAATGGGTGTATCAATCAAAAGTAATTTAATACAAATATTTGCATTTATTGTTACAATGACATTAATTCATATCTCTACAGTTATTATTTTAGCAATTGCAGGTTTTTCAAGACCAAGTTTAGAAAATATAACTAAGGAAAATATAAATGAATATCAAAATTTCATTGTTTCTATTAATACTTTTATAGGTTATTTACAAGTAGTTACTCATGGACTGGTAATTAGTATTTTTGTTAGTGTATATTTATTTAGAAGCCAAGTATCTGCAAAAAGATATTTTGCAGTTTTAAATATTAAAAATAATTTATTAACCAATAAAAATAATAACAAGGAAATTGAATCAGGTACAATTGAGTTTAAAAATGTTAGTTTCCGTTATTTCCACGATTCAGAAAAAAGTGTTTTAGAAAATTTAAACTTTAAAATCCAATCAGGTCAAACGATAGGAATTATTGGTCCTACAGGTTCTGGTAAAACAACTATTGCTAACTTAATTGTACATGAGTGAGATGTAGAAAAAGGTGAAGTTTTAATTGATAATGAAAATATTCAAAATTATAATCAAGAAAAGTTAAACAATAAAATTTCTTATGTTTATCAAAAACCATTTTTATTTAGTGGAAGTATTTTAAAAAATATGCATCTAGCAAATACAAATGCTACAAAAGAAGATATTGATAAAGTATTAAAAATAGCTGATGCATATGATTTTGTTTATAATTTCGAAGATAATTTAGATCATAATATTTCACAAGACTCAACAAACATTAGTGGAGGACAAAGACAAAGATTGTTTATTGCTCAAACACTTTTAAAAAACCCTAAAATTCTTATTTTTGATGATTCAACTAGTGCATTAGACAACAAAACAGATCAAAAAGTAAGAGCAAATATCAAAAATAATTTCCAAAATCTAACAACTATTATTATTAGTCAAAAATTAAATTCAATTCGTGAAGCAGATAAAATTATTGTAATTGAAGATGGAAAAATATCAGGATTTGATTCTCATAGTAATTTATTAAAAACTAATAAACTATATCAAGATATTTTTCAATCACAAGGAGGTAAATAATGAGATTTGCACCACCTAAACAACCAAATGCTGAAAAAATAAACATAAATTATTATAAGGAATTTAAACATTTAATTAGTTTATATGATATTCCTAAATATGCAATATTTTTGATTTACTTAATTACTTTAATAGCAACTTCAACTATTATTGCAACTAATTACTTAATAGGTTGAGTTTTTGATAAATATTTTTCTTCACAAGCATTAAATAAACCACTAGATACAAATAACTTTATTTTAATTTTAATCACCATTGCAATTTGTTATATTATAAGTAATTTAATGATACTATTAACAAACATAATTAGTGTCAGATCAAGCCAAAAAGCAGCAACTCAAATAAGATTAAAAGCTTATAATAAACTAATGAAGATGCCAATAAGTTATTTTGATAAGCAAAATTCTGGTAGTTTAATGAGTACATTAACAAATGATATAGATATGCTTGCTCAAGGTCTTTTATTGGTTATTTCTAAATTTATGATTTTGATCAATTTTACAATATTATCCATATTATTAATTTTTATCATAAGTCCTTACTTGGCTTTATTATCTATATTATTAATCATCTTTTTATACTCATTTGCATTTATATTTTTAAAAATTGCAATGCCGCAATTTAGAAAAAGACAAGATACATTAAGTAATCTAAATGGTTATATTGAAGAAATTATTAAAGGACAACACTTAATTCGATCTTTTAACAAAATTGAATGAGTCAATAAAGAATTTGATAAATTTAATAATTCATTAGTAAAACCTTCGCTAAAGGCAAATATATTTTCACAAATGGTATATCCATATTCAAATTTTGCAAGTATGATATTACAATTAATTGTTACCATTGTTGGTACATTATTAATAATTAATAACAAAAATGGTGGAAATGGAATATTAACTTTTGGAAATTTAATTGTAATTACTATTTATCTAAAAATGTTTACTAATCAATTATTAGAATCAGTTGATATTGTTTCTTCTTTACAATCTGCTGTTGCTTCAAGTTCTAGAATAAGAGAACTAACAAATTTAAAACCTCAAATAGATCAAACACAATTAGAAAATATTAATGATTTTAAAGGTGATGTTAAATTTGAAAATGTTGATTTTTCTTATACCAATAATCCAAATAAATTACAACTTAAAAACGCAACTTTTTGAGCTAAAAAAGGACAAACAATTGCAATTGTTGGTCCTACTGGTGCAGGAAAAACCACAATTGTCAATTTATTATCTAAATTTTATTTTCCATTAAATGGAAATATTCTTTTAGATAATAAAAATATCTTATCAATTAATGAAAAATCTTGAAGAGAACAAATTTCTATTGTTTTACAAGATACTTATTTATTTAAAGGTACTATTTTAGAAAACTTAAGGTATGGAAACTTAAATGCAACTGATGAAGAAATCAAGCAAGCTGCAAAAACATCTTTTGCTGAAGATTTTATTTTAAAATTAGATCATAACTATAATACAATAATTGATCAAACTGGTTCAATCCTAAGTCAAGGTGAAAGACAATTAATATCAATAACTAGAGCAATTTTAGCAAATAAAAATATTTTAGTTTTAGATGAAGCAACGTCTAATGTAGATACACAAACAGAAAAGAAAATTCAAAGCGCAATGTTACATTTAATGAAAGGTAAAACATCTTTTGTAATAGCACATCGTCTTTCCACAATAGTATCTGCAACTTTAATATTAGTAGTTAATAATGGAGAAATTATTGAAAAAGGAACACACCAAGAACTTATGGCATTAAATGGTTTTTATACCAAAATGTATAATACTGGTTTTGAAAATAATAATTAGGAAGTATTTATGAATGAATGAGAAATTTGATTAAATTATTATCAAAAAAATAAAAAAGCACTTAAAACTATTAAAAATGAATCAACAAACGTAAACACAAATTTTTTTAATAAAATAAATATTAATAACTCAGAAATTATTGGTCCTTGTGGATTAGGTGAATGACAAATTAATGAATTTATAGCATCAAAATGAGCCTCTGCATTTGTTGAAGTTTTAATAAATTCTTTACAAAAACAACAAGAATTGTCACAAATAAAAATTTTAGTCACTCATGATGGTTCAGATGCAACTTTAAATTCCGCAGCTCTAGCATTTGCAAATGTTTTATCTTCTAAAAAAATACAAACATATTTACAAATTAATAATCAACCTGTTACTAAAGATTTTGCTCTTTTTACTTTAAAACAAATTAAAAACTTCACAGTTTTAATACATTTTGGTTTTTTTTCAGAAAATAAAAAACTGAAATCTATTTCCTTTTATCAAGGAGATGGAATTAAAATACCAAGTCGTTTTATTGACAACGTACAACAAAAATATGATTCATCACAACCAAATAATATTTTTTGACACTCAGAACCAGAAGTTACATATTTAAATACAGAATTACTATTACAAGAATATGTTAAAAACATCTTGCAACTAAGATTAAGAACTAATGATAAAAAAATGCTCAAAATTGGAATTATCCCAACTAATGCAAATAAAAACATTTTAACTAAAGTATTAGGGCAATTAGATTTTTCATATAAATTTTTAGAAAAAGAATTTTTTATTCGTAATGACTATTTATTTACTTTTAAATATGTAAAGGAATTAAAAAATTTTTATATTATTGATTTTGCTCAAGATAATCAAAAATTATCCATTTACAAACACACAAGACTAAATCAATTTAAAAAAATTAGTAATGATGATATGATTGCTTTAATAATTGATTATCTAGGTTTAGAACAAAACACAGAATCTGATGAAAATTTCTGAAATGAAATAATTCTATCTGATTTCATTTCCGATAAAATAAAAGCTTATACTAAAAAATATTTTGAAGATAAATTAAAAATTACTCAATTATTTGATGAAAATGACTTTAAATTACCTTCAAAATATATTTACATCAACGAAGATGCAAAATTCTTTAGCAACATAAAACATATGAGTGAATTTAATCCTATTATGATGTTTTTAATTTTATCTGAACTACTAAATTATCAACTAACTCAAAATAATGGGTTAAATCTAAAAATTAATAGTATTAGAAAATATTTAGAAAATCAAAAAGTCATCAATTTTAGCATTCAAATTGATTCTGATTTAAATCAAGATATTGTGAAATGATTATCTAGAATTAATGAAATTGCTCATTTAAATATCATAAATAAAAAACTTTTAATTGAAAAAAACAACTCTAAAGAACTATTTCTATTCCAATTCTTTTTTCCAAATAAACAATGACTAACAATCAAATTAGATAAAAAAGAAAATAAATTAATGTTTTATTTTTACATTACTAACAACACAACTAAAATAAAAGAAATGAAAAAATTCTTTATAGATAATTTACTAAATAAAAGTTAACACCATCAAAAATTAAAGTATTTAGCTTTACTAATACAATGATAAAAATATATTAAAATATAAAGTAATACGTAAAGGGGGACTATGGGTTTTTTAACAAAACTTAAACAACGTATTTTCAATAATTCAAAGACAACATACTTAAATAAAGAAACACAAAAAGTTAATACTTATGTTTCTGGTTTAAATAAATCAAATAATTCTTTTACTCATCTGATTAAAGAAATGGAAAATAAATATAATAAAATAGATGAAGAATATTTTGAGCATTTAGAAGAAATATTGATAATGAGTGATATTTCTATGAAACTTGTAAATATCATTATTCAAGAAATCAAAAAAGAAGTAAAAATAGAAAATATCAAAGACCCAAAACTAATTAGAGAAATAATAGCTGATAAGTTATTTACATTATATATTTCAAATTCTACTGTTGATACATCACTAGATATTCAAAAAGGTAGATTAAATGTTATTTTAGTTGTGGGTGTAAATGGTGGTGGCAAAACTACTTCTGTTGCAAAATTAGCTCATAATTTCCAACAACAAGGCCTAAAAACACTTGTTGTAGCAGCTGATACATTTAGACAAGCTGCAGTTGAACAACTAGAAGAATGAGCAAACAAAGTTCATTTTAACTTGTTTAAACCTTTAGAAAATGAAACAGATCCTTCAGCTGTTGTTTTTAGATCTTGTGATGAAGCTATTAATAAAAAATATGATATTTTATTAATTGATACTGCTGGAAGATTACAAAATAAAGTCAATTTAATGAATGAACTTGCTAAAATCAAAAGAATTATTTCTTCAAAAATAGAAAATGCTCCTCATGAAAGTTTGTTAGTAGTAGATGCTACAACAGGTCAAAATGGTATTAGTCAAGCTAAATTATTTAATGAAATAACTGATTTATCCGGAATTATTTTAACTAAAATGGACGGAACTTCTAAAGGTGGAATTATTTTAACAATTAGAGATGAAATAGGAATTAATGTTAAATATGTTGGACTAGGTGAAAAAGTTGATGATTTAGTGGAATTTGATTTAGATGCATTTATTTTTGCATTAATGAAAGATGATAATGACAAATAATACTATTGAAGAAAGAGAGTTTTATTCTGCTATATTTGAAAAATATCAAAACTTATTAACTCAAACTCAAAAACAAGCTCTTTATCTACACTTATTTGAAGATCTAAGTTATAGCGAAATTGCAAAAGAACTTGCGACAAGTCGAAGTGCAGCTTTTGATGCTGTAAAAAAAGCCAAACAAAAATTACTCAAATTTAATAAAAAAATTTCTGAATAGTTATCTAATTCTAGTTTTCAAAAGAAAATAACAATTAATAATGTAAAATAAAGGAATAAAAAGAGGTAATTATGGAGTATAAACGAGTTTTAATAAAACTCTCTGGAGAAGGATTAGCAAATAAACAAAAATCATTAGCAATAGATTATGAATTAGTACAAAAATTCGCGTCACAACTTAAAAAAATCATTAGTTCAGGTGTTGAAGTTGCAATAGTCGTAGGTGGAGGAAACTTCTGAAGAGGAACTAGTGCTGAAAAAAATGGAATTAATCGAGTAAGAGCTGATTATATTGGTATGTTAGCCACTACAATGAATGCACTAGCATTACAATCAGGATTTGAAAAACAAAAATTAAAATGTCGTGTATTATCTTCACTAACTATGGATCCTAAAGTGTGTGAAGTGTATATTAACGAAAAAGCAAAAAAATATTTATCAAGTGGAGAAGTCGTAATATTTGCAGGTGGAACAGGAAGACCTTTTTTTACAACAGATACTGCTTCAACACTGTTTGCAAGTGAAATTGAAGCAGAAGCAATATTAATGGGTAAAAACAACGTTGAGGGAGTTTATGATTCTGATCCTAAACTGAATCCTAACGCAAAAAGATTTAGTAAAATTTCTTACAGTGATATTTTAGATAAAGATTTAAGAATAATGGATTTAACTGCTGTAAGTATGGCAAAAGATAATAATATTGAATTGATAATTTTTAATATAAATGAAGAAGATTCTTTATTAAAAGCAATAAATGGAACAATTACACATACAAGAGTACATAAATAGGAGACACATGGAAATAGATTTATATTTAATGGAATTAGAAGAAAAAGCCAAAAAAGTTATTGATAACTTTGACAACCAAATGCAAAAAATTGCTGTAGGAAGAGCCAATCCTAATTTAATAAATAAAATAAAAGTTGATTATTATGGTTCAGAAATGACTTTAGATGAATTAGCTTCTATTGCTATTGCAACACCTTTACAATTATTAGTAAAACCTTATGATGTAGGTTCAACAAAAGAAATTGAAAAAGCAATTAAAGATTATAATTTACCAATTCAAATTGCAAATGAAGGTAATCAAATAAGATTAACTTATCCTTCTATGACTACTGAAAAAAGAAAAGAAATGGTAAAAGAATTAAATCATTTAACAGAACATGCAAGAATAGGAATAAGACAAATCCGTCAAGATATTAATAAATCAATTAAAAATGATAAAGAATTAAGTGAAGATCTTCAAAAAAATTATTTAGATGTTATTCAAAAAAATATAGATTCAAATATCGATAAGATAAATAATTTATCGTCTCTAAAAGAAAAAGATTTACTAACAATTTAATATGAAAAATATAATAAAAAGATCGAAAAGTGTTTTAATATTACTACTAATTTTAATACCATTAATTTTTATAACTTATTATGGTCAATTTATTGGTAAAATTATTGGCTTTTCTTTTTATTTATCGATTTCAATTTGAGCAGTGTACGAAGTTATAAAACACACAACATTTAAAGAAATTTCCAAAATTTTTATTGTTTTAGCTGCTGTTTGCATCTGATTATTCCCACTAAATTTTTTTACAAGTAATTTAATTTTTAGTGATAAAACTGGTTATGTTTCAATAGAATTAACAACTAGTATATTACAAACTATTGTACCATTTGACTTTGATAGAATAATGTATTTTAATGTCATTTTAGCTTTTGTCTTTTTAACAATTGCTTATTTTATAAGTTTAGGTAAAATAAATTGAAAAGATTTTTTTATTGTTACTTTTTGTGCAATTTTTATACCTTGATTTTTTAAAATTTTATTTGTTTTAAATGTTGGTAATTTTTATTATTTACTAGCTTTAGAATTAATTGTTATAGCAGTAGATACTTTTGGTTACTTTGGTGGTTTTTTCTTTGGACATAAAATAATAAAAAGAGGACTAATGCCTAATACAAGTCCAAAAAAAACTTATGAAGGGGCTTTCTTTTCAATTATTTTTGGTATTATTATCACTTTTTTAACTTGTTATTTAGGATATTTAACAAACAATACATTTACAACAATGTTTACAAAAAACTCGCAAATTATTTTAGGAATAATTTTATTTAGCCCACTTGCAATTTTAGGTGACTGAATCTTTTCAAAAATAAAAAGATATTTTGGAATAAAAGATTTTAGTAATTTAATTCCAGGTCATGGGGGTATTATGGATAGATTAGATTCTCTTAGTGTTGTAACAGTTGCATGAACATTTTTATTTATTTTTGCTTAGGAAAATTATGGATAAAACTCTTATAAAATTTTGTCATGAAATTAATTTTCAACCAGATACAGATTTTGAAAATTGTTTTGTAGATCAAGTTGAATACTCGGAAACCGAAGGTAAATTGTATTTAGATATAGTTTTTGATTATCACATTGATATAAACAAATTAAAAAAATTTTTAGAAGCAACAAAAAAATTACACATTCCACTTGAGCTAGGTATTGCTGTTCAAGTACCTCAATATGATCCTAAAACTATACTTGATTATTTACAATTTGGTTTAGAAAAAGAACATCCTCATATTGCATCTATTACTAAAGAACTATCTCATATAAATTTTGAACATCGAGAACCAGATATTGTTGTTATTAAGGGTCAAACTGAAGTATTTTTAAATAGATTTAGTAAATATAAATATATATTTGAAGAAACTTTACATAAATATGGATATCCAGATGTAAAGATCATTATTCAAAGATTTGACCAACTCCAAAATAAAACTAACAATCATTCCTTTTTTCAAAAAACTATTGAGGACTTTTGACAAAATACAAACAACCAAGATACAAATAACTACCAAACTCTTAAATCTGAAAATAATTTATATTCAAAAAATAAAAAAGAATATAAAGAAATTAGCATTGATGAAGTTGATAATGAATTTGCTGTTAATTTAAAAATTAAAGGGCAAATTTTTAATGTTGAATATAAAAATTTAAAAAATAGTTTTACAATTTTAAAATTTAGCATAAGTGATTTTACAGAGGCTAAAATTGTAAATCAAAAAAATCCAGAAATATTAGATTTAAACAATGGTGACTTTGTGGAAGTTCAAGGAACAATGGATTATGATAATTACTTAAAAATAAAAATTATGAATGCTCATAATATTCAAAAAATCCCACCATTATGAAACAATTTTTTAGATGATGCACCTAAAAAAAGAATTGAACTGGCAATTAGAGGTAATTTATCAACTCAAGATGGTCTAAATTCTACTCAAGATTATATTAATTTAGCAAAAAGATTAAATTATGAAGCAATTGCAATCACAGATACTGATTCAGTTCAATCATTTCCAGATTTAGAAAAAGAAGCCAAAAATGCTAATATCAAACCTATTTACGGAGTAACTTCTAGTTTAATTAGTAAATCTAATGAAATTGTCTATGGAAGCAAAGATTTTTACTTAAAAAACCAAAAATACATTGTTTTTGACTTAGAAACGAGTGGATTAAGTCCAGTTTATAATGAAATTATTGAATTTGGTGCAGTTGTTATTCAAAACAATGAAATAATAAAAAAAATTCAATTTTTTATCAAACCTTCTAATCCTATTTCTTCTTTTACAACAGAACTAACAA